>NZ_CP061205.1:900000-1132500 GCF_015240255.1 Kordiimonas pumila | reverse complement strand
GGCCGGATTCTAGAAGCTGTGCTGACCCTCAGCAACCGGACCCTTGAAGCCTTTTATTTTAAAGATAAAAATGGTGATGAGGATTATTTCAGCGCTGATGGCAAAAGCACACGCCGGGCTTTGATGAAAACCCCGCTGGATGTAGCCGTCGTTACATCATCTTACGGATCGAGAAAGCACCCTGTTCTTGGTTATACACGGATGCATAAAGGCGTCGATTTCAGGGCCCCAACGGGCACCCCGATTATGGCAGCAGGGGATGGTGTTATTGAAATGGCTTCCCGCAATGGCAGCTACGGTAATTATATTCGTATCCGCCATAATGGTGATTATAAAACAGCGTATGGCCACCTTAGCCGGTACGGCACAGGTGTTAAAAAGGGTAAACATGTCAAGCAGGGGCAAGTTATTGGCTATTCTGGTGCAACAGGCAGGGTAACCGCCGCACACTTGCACTATGAAGTATTGCTGAACAATAAGCAGGTGAACCCGCTTACCCTGAAGTTGCCAACAGGCCGCACCCTAAAGGGTGAAGAACTAATGGCTTTTCAAGGATCCCGCGATGTCATTCTTGCGGAAATTGATCAGGTTAGAAATATGCAGCTCGCGCTGGCAAGCACAGCAGACGACACATCGCCTGTTGGTGCGGCTTCAACAGCCGCGCGCTAAAGTTCAGAACCCTGATTCTACAAACAGTAAAAGCCGCGCCCAAAAAGCGCGGCTTTTTTTATAACCATTACCTGCGTAATCAGGCCGCGCTCGCCTGAGCTTTCAACGGCGCTATCAGCAAGTCTTTATCGCCAAGCCCAACATTCACTGTATCGCCCGGCTTGATGTCACCCCGTAAAATCTGCTCTGCAAGTTTATCCTGAACATATTTTTGCACAGTGCGCTTTAAAGGCCTCGCCCCGTAAACAGGATCATAGCCCGCATCAGCAAGCCAGATGCGAGCATCATCTGTTACCGTTAGAGTTATCTTTCGGTCATCCAAAAGCTTTTGCAGCCGGGCAAGCTGAATATCAACGATACCCGCCATATCAGACCGCTCAAGCCTGTGGAACAAAATGATCTCATCAAGCCTATTGATAAATTCGGGTCTAAATGATGCTTTCACAACATCCATCACCTTACCGCGTACATCCTCTACCGGCACACCGTCAGGCAGTTCGGCAATCAAATGTGACCCAAGGTTAGAGGTCAGAATAATCAGTGTATTGCTGAAATCCACTGTTCGCCCCTGACCGTCGGTCAAACGTCCATCATCAAGCACCTGCAAAAGCACATTAAAGACATCCGGGTGTGCTTTTTCGATCTCGTCGAACAATATCACCTGATAGGGCCGCCTGCGCACAGCTTCGGTTAGGGTGCCACCCTCCTCATAACCAACATAGCCTGGAGGTGCACCAATCAGCCGTGCAACAGAATGTTTCTCCATAAACTCCGACATGTCGATCCGCAGCATCGCTGTATCATCGTTAAAGAGAAAGGCGGCAAGGGCTTTGGTCAGTTCTGTTTTCCCGACACCGGTTGGCCCCAAGAACATGAAACTGCCAAGAGGCCGGTTAGGGTCCTGCAAGCCAGCACGCGCGCGCCTCACGCTGTTTGAAACAGCTTCAAGTGCCTCGGTTTGCCCGATCACCCGGCCAGCGAGTGCCGTTTCCATATTAAGAAGCTTTTCTCGTTCACCTTCCAGCATTCTATCAACAGGCACGCCTGTCCACCGGGACACAACACCTGCAATATCCTGATCTGTTACTTCTTCACGCAGCAGGTTTGATTCCTCTACATGGTCAGCAGAGAACTGTAGCCTGCGCTCAAGGTCAGGGATAACACCGTGCTGCAATTCGCCAGCTTTGGCATAATCACCACTACGCTGCGCCTGCTCCAGCTCGATACGGGCGCGGTCCAGCTGTTCCTTAACCTGTTGGCCACCGGCGATCTTGTCTTTTTCAGACTGCCACCGTGCTGTTAGCTCTGCTGACTTTTGTTCCAAATCAGCAAGTTCTTTTTCAATGTCAGAAAGGCGAACCTTGGCTCCTTCGTCTTTTTCTTTTTTCATCGCTTCGCGTTCAATTTTAAGCTGGATGATTTTTCTATCCAACTCGTCAATCTCAACAGGCTTTGATTCGGTTTCCATACGCAGGCGCGCAGCCGCTTCGTCCATCAGGTCGATCGCTTTATCCGGCAAGAAACGATCTGTAATGTAGCGGTTCGAAAGTGTAGCCGCCGCAACAATAGCGCCATCTGTAATGCGAACGCCGTGGTGCAGTTCATACTTTTCCTTAAGGCCGCGCAGAATGGAAATCGCATCCTCGACCGTAGGCTCAAGCACCATCACAGGCTGGAACCGGCGTTCCAAAGCGGCATCCTTTTCTACATATTTGCGGTATTCATTCAGTGTAGTTGCGCCAATACAGTGCAGTTCACCCCGGGCAAGAGCAGGCTTCAACAAATTAGAAGCGTCCATTGCACCGTCTGTTTTACCGGCACCAACCAGTGTGTGCATCTCATCAATAAAGAGAATAACATCGCCGCCACCGTGCGATACTTCCTGCAACACGCCCTTGAGACGCTCTTCAAATTCGCCGCGGTATTTAGCGCCCGCAATAAGCGCGCCCATATCAAGCGCCATAATGCGTTTGTCTTTAAGGCTATCCGGCACATCGCCATTAGCAATTCTAAGAGCAAGTCCTTCAGCAATCGCTGTTTTACCCACACCAGGCTCACCGATCAAAACCGGGTTGTTTTTTGTGCGGCGCGACAATACCTGAATGGTGCGGCGAATTTCTTCATCGCGCCCAATAACCGGGTCAAGCTTCCCCTCGCGCGCACGCTCTGTCAGGTCTTGTGCAAACCGCTTTAAAGCATCATAAGCATTTTCTGCAGAGGCGCTATCTGCTGTGCGACCCTGTCTGATTTTATTAATGGCTTTATTAAGCCCCTCGGCTGTAACATTCGCGGCCTTCAAAATATCTGCCGAGGCAGATTTAGGCATTAACAAAAGTGCGAGCAGTAATCGCTCAGCGGTTACATATTTATCGCCTGCTTTTTCTGCAATCTCTTCTGCCTTGGCAAAGGTCTGCGCTGTTAACGGGTCTAGGTGCAATTGCCCTGCCCCGCTGCCTTCTATTTTAGGTAATTTTGCAAGCGCCTTTTCGGTTGCCGCAAGCGCTTCCTCTGGCTTGCCGCCCGCTGCCCGTATTAGATTCGCGGCCAAGCCTTCCTTGTCATCAAGAAGAACTTTAAGCAGGTGCTCTGGTGTAAACCGCTGATGATTTTCACGGATAGCCAAGCCTTGCGCTGACTGTATAAAGCCCCGTGTACGTTCGGTATAGTGTTCAATATTCATGTGTTATCAACCCCATGACTGTGTTTTTGCCCTTCTTGTGAAGCAACAAAATATCTGTTTCAAACAAAGACGCCCCGTTTGGGCACGCCGTATAGTTGATATGTGGGTATTGATAAGGACCACTCAAGTCCTAGATACAAAAAAAGCGGCTCAGAAGCCGCCTTTTATAAATTTTAGAACACAGAGCGATTATTAGGCTGCGGCGTCATCTTTTGGTGCTTCGGTAGCCGTGCCAGCATCGCTCGCCACAGGTTTCTTACGCCTGACAGGTGCACGGCGCTTTGGCTTTTCAGCCACTGCTTCCGTTGCGCCTAAATCAAGTTCCGGGTGAACCTCGGCTGGTTGTTCTGCCTTTGCAGGATCAACCGGGGCTACCTTTTTAGCACGCGGCTGACGCTTTGGTTTTTCCGCTATTGTCTCTTTTTCTACAGGAGTAGGTGCCAGCGCCGCTGTTTCAGCTTTTTTAACCTCATCGGGAGCTTTTGCTACCGCAACCTTTTGCTCTGGTGCCACGCCGTTACCGTTATCAGTATTAGCAGAACTGTCATTATCCCAGTTTCTGCGGTTTCTGCCACCCCGGCGGCCCTGATTTTGGTTTTGGTTTTGGTTTTGGTTCTGATGCTGGTTATGGTTTTGATTCTGGTTGTCGGAATCATTATCGGAATCATTATCCCGATTATTGCCCTGCATTTCATTCAAAACCCGCTGATAGTGATCAGCGAACTGAAAATAGTATTCAGCCATCATACGGTCGCCAGACTGAAGAGCCTCACGTGCCTGATTCTTGTATTTCTCAAGAGACTGCTTTGGGTTTCCCCTCACCCTATTATCTGGGCGGTTGTTCCCCGGTCCATTACTCATTCCATTACTACTATTTCTACCGCCACCTTTGCGTGCTGCGGGACGTGCGCGCTGTTTTCGCGCATTTTGAGGCTGTGTCATACGAAATTTATACCAACAGTGTCAGAAGTTTTATAATTTGGCAGACTTATTCTGCCAATTGTCCGAGATCGATAATCGATTTTTTTCGGATATGCCTGCAGCGCCAATCTAAAATCAAGCAATCTGCGTTTTGCAAGGGTCACCCTAGCGCCTAAAATTCATTATTCCAAGCGCCAATTTCTTTTTTAAGTGTTTTTTCCGCTAATAACCCGATCAATACCGTTCAAATCTGGATATGTTGTGATTTCAAAATAGCCTGCCTGCTCAAATAAAGCGGCAATATCGCCTGCCTGCCCAATACCAAACTCGACCGCCAGCAGCCCACCCTTTGACAAAAACTTTGTGGCTTCCAAAATAATAACCCTGTAAGGGCCTAACCCATCCATGCCGCCGTCAAGCGCGGTTTTGGGTTCAAAGTCTTTAACATCTGGCATCAAACCCGCAATATCATCACTCATAATATAGGGAGGGTTAGATACTATTATATCAAAACCGGCGGCTGGGCGTTTAATATTTGAAAACCAATCACTTTGAACAAAGCTCGCGCGCTCTGCCAAGCCATTCAAAACCGCATTTTCCTGAGCAACCTTTATCGCTTCTCCGGCCATATCGGCGCCTACACCTCGGGCATCACCCAGTTCCGCCAGTAAACTCAGTAAAATACAGCCACTTCCTGTTCCTAAATCAAGGATTTGTAGCGCTGGTTTTTGCGGCCTCTGTTTTAAAACTGCTTCTATAAGGGTTTCAGTATCAGGGCGCGGTATTAAAACATGCTCGTTAACTTTAAAGTCAAGGCTCCAGAAAGGCTGCATCCCGGTTATGTAGGACACAGGTTCGAACCTTAGCCTTCTGGTAAGGCAGTGCTTGAAATCCAGCGCCTGCTCGTCAGTAAGTTCAATGTCGCGCGAAAAAAGCGCCAAACGGTCGCATTTCAAGACATGAGCCAGCAAAATTTCTGCGTCTAATCGTGCGGTTTGAATACCAACCGATGAAAGCTCCAGAGAAGCAGCCTTTAAAACAAAAGCTGACGCCCGGTCGCTCATCAAAGGGCAGCTTCCATTTCTGAAAGTTTAGCCGCCTGATCTGCATCAATCAGTACATTCACCATTTCTGTCAAGCCATCACCCGCCATAATCTGATCCAGCTTATGCAGCGTAAGCCCTACCCGGTGGTCAGTTACACGTCCCTGCGGGAAATTATAGGTGCGAATACGCTCAGAACGATCGCCAGAACCAACCTGAGATCGGCGATTTGCAGATCGTTCATTTGCAATTTTTTCACGCTCCATATCATAAAGGCGGGCGCGCAAAATCTTCATCGCTTTATCGCGGTTTTTATGCTGCGATTTCTCAGCCTGCACCACCATAATACCGGTAGGTATATGGGTAATTCTGACGGCCGAATCTGTGGTGTTTACGTGCTGACCACCAGAACCTGATGCCCGCATGGTATCAATACGCAGGTCTTCCGGGCGAATATCAAGATCAACTTCTTCAGCCTCAGGCAAAACAGCAACAGTTGCCGCACTTGTATGAATACGACCGCCGGATTCTGTCGACGGTATACGCTGTACACGGTGCACACCAGATTCAAACTTCATTTTGGCAAACACACCCTTGCCAGTCACGTTCGCAATAACCTCTTTAAAACCACCCACCTCGGAAGCTGAGGCCGAAATCATTTCAATTTTCCAGCCCTGACTGTCAGAAAAGCGCTCATACATACGGTACAGGTCACCCGCAAACAGCGCCGCTTCATCGCCGCCAGTACCGGCACGAATTTCCAGAATAGCCGAGCGTTCATCAGCTGCATCTTTGGGTAATAGCAGAATAGATAAAGCCTTATCCATTTCAGGCAGGCGTTCCTTAAGGTCATAAAATTCGGCTTCTGCAAGGTCGCGCATTTCGGGGTCATCCCCCTTCATCATGTCAGCGAGGTCAGCAAGTTCACTACGGCCATCCTGCAACTCTTTGGCGGCTTCTATGATCGGCCCAAGATCAGAATATTCCTTACTCAGTTTAACAAATTCCTCATTTGTAAACTCGTCCGGTGTCGTCAGCGAATGAGACAAATAATTATGGCGGTCCAGAAGGCTTTGAATCTGTTCGTTTGAAATCACGGTTGGCCCCTTTAGCGCGTTACATGTTCGGCAAGCTCACCGAAAGGTACATCTGTTTGCTCGCCCGTTGACAGGCTTTTCACGGCGGCAACCCCTGCTTCAAGTTCAGTATCGCCAATAATAATGGCAAACGCCGCGCCTGATTTATCAGCCCTGTTCATACGTTTTTTGAGATTGCCTGAACGGTCAGACATAACATTAGCCCCGGCATCGCGCAGCACCTCGGCAAGCTCAATTGCTTTCAGGGTTGCAGCTTCCCCCATGGGCATCAAAATCGTGGCTGCCGCAGGGGCCACACCTTTTTCTGAAAGCATGGCAAGGCGCTCGATCCCGCCAGCCCAGCCAATACCTGGTGTGGCTGGCCCACCTAATTGCTCGATAAGGCCGTCATAGCGACCACCCGCAAGCACGGTTCCCTGTGCACCAAGCGCATCAGTTACAAACTCAAAAGCCGTGTGCGTGTAATAATCCATGCCTCGCACCAGCCTTTCGTCGTGCACGAACGGCACCCCTGCAGCGGCTATGCCTTTTTTAACGGTTTCAAAAAACTTCTGAGACACCTCATTAAGACACTCTGACAACAACGGCGCACCGGCAATAATCTCGCGGTCGCCCTCATCCTTACTATCAAGAATACGAAGTGGATTGGTTTCCAGTCTGCGCAGGCTATCTTCCGAAAGCTTGTCTTTAAAGCCCTCAAGATACGTTACCAGTGCGGCCCTGTAAGCATCACGGCTTTCCTTATCACCAAGCGTGTTAAGGTGCAGCACGACATTCCCTGCAATATCCAGATCTTTCAAAATTCTCCATGCCATTGCGATCATATCAACATCAGCTTCCGGGTCAGCCTGCCCTAAAAGTTCGGCGTTAATCTGGTGAAACTGGCGGTAACGGCCTTTTTGCGGGCGCTCATAGCGAAAAGCAGGGCCATGGCTCATTAACCGGCACGGTGTATTTTGCTGCATACCGTTTGAAATGAAGGCCCTGCACACACCTGCTGTAAACTCTGGTCGCAAGGTTAGCTCCTCGCCGCCCCTGTCCTCAAACGTGTACATTTCTTTTGAAACAATATCAGACGCTTCCCCAAGAGGGCGCTTGTACACTTCCGTGAATTCAAATATCGGGGTTGCCAACTCTTCAAAGCCATATGACGTAGCAACGCGCTTGAATGTATCAACCACCGCTGTCATGTGGCGGGCCTCGACCCCAAAAATATCACGCGTACCGCGCGCTGGTTGCAGCTTGGACACTGTTTTTTTCCTTATTTTAAGCTAATGCGCCGCAGCGCTTGCCGCGTTTGCAGCTTCAATTTGTGCTGCTTTTTCTTCGACCAGTTCAACGATATGATCAACCAGTTTATCATCGGTAATTTTATGGTCCGTCATCCCTGACAGATAAACCATGTGGTTACCATTGCCACCGCCTGTGAGGCCAATATCTGTTTCGCGTGCTTCGCCCGGACCGTTTACAACGCAGCCAATAATCGACAAACTAAGCGGCGTGTGAATATGGCCTAAACGCTGCTCAAGAACTTCAACTGTCTTAATGACCGGAAAAGCCTGTCGTGCGCAGGACGGGCAGGAAATTATTTGAACACCCCGGTGCCGCAGCCCAAGGGATTTCAGCATTTCAAAGCCTACTTTCACTTCTTCTTCAGGCTCAGCCGACAGTGATACACGAATAGTATCACCAATACCTGCCCACAAAAGCGAGCCTATACCAATAGATGATTTCACTGTGCCGCCGCGAAGGCCGCCCGCTTCGGTAATACCAAGATGAAGCGGATAATCACACGCATCGGCAAGGCCCTGATAGGCAGCAACCGCCAGAAACACGTCTGAAGCTTTCACGCTGATTTTAAATTCAAAAAAGTCATTATCTTCAAGAATGCGGGCATGCTCAAGCGCACTTTCAACCAATGCTTCGGGGCAAGGCTCACCGTATTTTTCCAGTAAATGCTTCTCAAGCGACCCGGCATTAACGCCAATCCGCATAGAACAGCCATTAGCTTTGGCAGCCCGAACAACCTCTTTCACCCGCTCTGACGACCCAATATTACCGGGGTTAATGCGGAGGCAAGCAGCGCCAGCATCAGCCGCTTCAAGCGCGCGTTTATAGTGAAAGTGAATATCGGCAACAATTGGCACCTTTGCTTCACGGCAAATGGTAGGCATGGCTGCGGTTGATTCTTCATCCGGGCAAGAAACACGGATAATATCAACACCGGCCTCTTCTGCGAGCCTGATCTGGTTCAAGGTCGCACGTGGATCAGACGTTAAGGTGTTGGTCATGGTTTGTACCGTGATCGGCGCATCGCCACCAACAGGAACATTCCCAACCATTATCTGGCGGGATTTCCTTCTAATCACATCTCTCCACGGGCGAATGCTCACCAACAGCACCTTTTCTTATAAAGAAGCATTTGTGAGGCTTATAGACGAGAAAAGTGTCAGCTTAAAGAACGGATTTGTCTATGAGCTTAAAAAATCGCGTATCAAGAGCCTTCAGGAAGACTACTACGCTGGTTAAAGGTGCTCAATTGGGCTGGTTGCTCAATTTGCATCTTTGTAACCACAGCACCGCGGTCCCCTAGTAGCTGCCCGTGTTTGCCGTCAAGATGCAACATAACACCGCCCGCATTAGAGGTAGAGAGCATCAACGGCCCTTTTGCTTTGGGGCGGTAGGTTTCACCTGCCCGTAAAACACCTGCCCATATTTCAGTGCCATCTTCCGCCACCAGTCTTAGCCAGCTATCTTCCTGTGCTTCGAGAGCAAAATATGGTTTACCTACATCATTGCCCGCAAAATCACCCGCATAAACCGCAGGGGCAAATAGCGAACCAGCCGCTTTATAAGGCGGTGTTTCTAACGCGGTCTGTAGTGTCGCAACAGTAACGGCTTCTGCTACAGGGCCTGCCTGTTGCTCATCACTAAGTGCTGTCTTGCTGTCTGTAGGCTCTGCCGCCACCTCTAATACACCTACCTGCTCTGATGGGTTGACAGGCGCGTATAGCAAAGGCGTCTCAGTTTCATCTACATCAACGCCGATATCCTGAAGGTTCGCCTGAACAGCCGCCAAATGTGCTTTCTCAATAGCGATATCATGTTGCTCTGCCATTTCATTGCTACCATCAGCAAAGCCGAAACCTGAACCAAACACTACCCAGCAAAGGGAAACACCCAAAAGCCCTGTAACCGGCGCAAGCCAAGACGGTGTTCTACGCACCGTGTGCTCGTCGTCGCACACATGCGAAACAACACGGCGCTCAATTTTTGGCGCTACACCGAGCTCGTTTTTAAAATCCGCAACAATAGACGCCACATCAAGGCCCAGCATGCCCGCATAAGATTTCACAAAACCAACAGCAAAGGTTTGCTCCGGCAATTGATCAAACCGGCCTTCTTCCATGGCTGTTAAATAACTACTGCGCACGCAAATCTCTGCGGCCACTTCCTTGATAGAAAGCCCCTGAGCCAACCTGGCTTCTTTTAACAGATTCGCAATCATTGCTGTTTTGTTTTCCATATCAAAACCGCCCCCTGCCTTTTATGAGGCAGTTACCTTATTTTCGCATTTACGCGCTGCTGTGACCCGAAGATCTCACCAAACCTTCGTAACCATCACATATAACAGTGAAAAATGAATTAGCGAACCAAGTCAATAATATTCAAATTTTAAGTGAATATTTAGCGCTTTTTGGGCAAAAAACGCTCATTTACAAGGACATAGGTCCTAAAACTACACCTTTATGCCATGATCTCGGGCAAAATGTACGAGCGAATCGCGAATCGAGTGTTCGGGTGAACCGATATTTGACAGCAAAAACTGTTGTAATTGGCCCATGTGCACCGAACGAATCATTCTTTTGACCGGACCAATTGATGTAGGCGATATTGAAATACGCCTCAAGCCCAGCGCAACAAGTGCCATGGCTTCAATGGGTCGCCCGCCCATTTCGCCGCACAGAGTAACCGGCACATTTGCTTCAGCACATGCTTTAAAAATCATGTGTAAAAATGCCAGCACAGACGGGGCAAGTAAATCATACCTGTCTGCCAATCGCGGGTTGCTGCGGTCACAGGCAAAAAAGAACTGCATCAGGTCATTTGTACCAATAGATAAAAAGTCTATTTCTTTAAGGAGAATATCAAGCTGCCAGCTTAAAGCGGGTACCTCGAGCATACAGCCAATTTTTACAGCAACCGGCGGCACCTTGCCAAATTTCTTCAGTCGTTCAATTTCCTTTTGCATAATAACGCGACAACGCCTGAACTCTGCCACCTCAGCAATCATGGGAAACATAACATAAAGCGTTTTACCCGAGGCAGCATAAAGAAGCGCCCGTAACTGGAAACGCAGAAGCGCAGGGCGGTCAAGCGCCACACGAATAGCCCGCCAGCCCATAGCCGGGTTTTCTTCCTCGTCCCGAGGCAGGAAAGGCACCTGTTTATCGCCGCCTATATCAAGGGTACGAAACACCACAGGCCTGTCGCCTGCTATATCAAGCGCGGTCTTGTAAATTTTAGTCTGTTCATCCACTTTTGGTAAAACCGGCGAAACCATAAACTGAAACTCGGTACGAAACAGGCCAATACCCTCTGCACCGGTTTTATCAAGGCTGGGCAAATCAACCAGAAGGCCTGCGTTCATCAGAAGATCAACTTTAAAACCATCTTTGGTTTCTGCGGGCAGATCGCGCTCTGATGCATATTCAGCAAGCAGCTTTTCCTGCAACTTCAGCGTTGCCCTGTATGTCTCGATAACATCTTCGCCGGGCCTGATATAAGCATGCGCATTTTCAGTATCAACGACAATTTGTTCGCCCGCCTGAACATGGCCTAAAAGGTTATTAACCCGCCCAAGAACAGGCACACCCATAGCACGTGCAATGATCACCACATGCGCGGTGCTAGACCCTTCCTCAAGCACAATCGCTTTCAGATACTTCTGGTCATAGTCCATAAGTTCTGCGGGGCCAATATTACGCGCCACAAGCACAGAATCACGCTTCAAAACCGCACGGTAATCAGATTTATCACCTTGGATAATCCGTATTAAACGGATAGCGAGATCTTCAAAGTCTCCAATACGCTCCCGCAGGTACGGATCATGGATTTTAGCCATCCGCGCGCGGTTATCCTGCTGCACTTTATCAACAGCCGCCTCCGCCGTCAGGCCTGAGGCAACGGCCTCACGCATTTTCTGCTGCCAGCCCCTGTCGTGGGCAAACATCCGGTATGTTTCCAGTACCTCGCGGTGTTCGCCGCCGTGGGCAAGGTTCGGATGCTCGATCATTTCCTCAAGCTGGGTACCAAGTGTATCAATTGCCTCATCAAGGCGTTTCTTTTCGTCGTCAACACTGTCAGCAATTGTTCGGGTAATGCGCACTTGTGGCTGGTGAAACACTGCCACCCCTGCCCCAACACCGCTTGCAAACATGGTACCGTTTAATGTAACAGACTTGCCTGTTGTCGAAACATCTTCAGCTAATTCGGTTTGGGCAACCAGATCGCCAGCACCCACAAGCTCGGCTATTACCATTGATATGGTTTGAAGCGCCTCAACTTCCTCTGGTGTATAGCTGCGCGATGCCACGTTCTGGACAACAAGAACCCCCACCACACGGCCCATTCGGCGCACAGGCACACCGAGGAAACTATGATAAATCTCCTCGCCTGTTTCAGGGCGATACGCAAACCGAGGGTGCTGTGGCGCCTCTGAAAGATTAAGCGGCAGGCCACGCTCGGCAACAAGACCGACAAGGCCTTCTCCCACACTCAGGCGTGTTTGGTGAACCGCCTCTTCGTTCAAACCTTCGGTAGAGAAAAGTTCTAACACGCCGCCCGCGCGTGCCAGATATATAGAGCACACTTCCGCAACCATATTCTGGGCAATCAGGCGCACAACGCGGTCAAGCTTATCTTGCGCGTCGCCACCGCCTGCCATTACACTGTGCAAGCGTCTTAATAATAGTCTCGGCTGACTTACATGGTCAGGCAAGGTAATCCCCTTGTTTAGAGCCTGGCCTTACTCTCGTTAAAGATATAGGACCAGATTGGCAAACATACTAGACTACTTCCTAAATACTTTTAGAAAGATGTTCCACCGCCTGCATCACGAGTTCATCAATAATCTCGGATGTTGGCTGAATTTTGTTTACCATCCCCACGCTTTGCCCTGCCATAACCGAACCTGTGTCGACATCCCCATCAACAACAGCGCGGCGAAGTGCCCCACCCCAGAATTGTTCGATCTGCATTTGGGCATCTTCTTGGCTTACTTCCCCTTTATGGAAACGCTCTAACACTTCACGCTGCGTTACCATAAATCTTTCTGTGCCCTCATTCCTAAGGGCCCTTACCGGTATAACCGGAAACTTATCATCAATTTGAACGCTGGCAATAGCATCGCGTGCTTTTGCGCTAATGAAAGCCTTTTTAAACTTTTCATGTGCCACACATTCTTCAGCCACAACAAAGCGGGTACCAAGTTGTACGCCAGAAGCCCCCATTCCCAGATAGGATGCAATAGCGTCGCCGCGGCCAATACCACCCGCCACAAAAACCGGTACGTCTTCAATAACTGGTAAAATTTCCTGTGCCAGCACGCTCGTTGAAACCGGGCCAATATGACCGCCCGCTTCCATGCCCTCAATCAGAATGGCGTCGACCCCAGAACGAACCAGCTTTTTTGCAAGGGTTACTGTCGGCGCAAAACACATTAACTTTGAGCCATACCCTTTAATGGTCGCGATATTAGCGCCAGACGGCAAACCGCCAGCCAGCACAACATGGCTAACCTTCATATCGCCGCATGCAGCAACCAGATTATCAATGTCAGGATGCAGGGTAATAAGGTTTACCCCAAAAGGTCGGTCTGTCATTTTGCGGGTTGCCTCGATTTCAGCGGCCAGCATAGCGGGGGTCATACCACCGCATGCAATAACGCCAAAACCACCTGCATTCGAAATGGCAGACACCAGATTTCGCTCTGAAACCCATGTCATAGCACCGCCGAGGATCGCATATTTGCTCCCTAGAAAATCTGTACCACGTTTCCAGAGGGCATTTAGCTGTTCCTGACCATGTGTGCTCATATACATTCCTTTAAATCGGAAACCTGCGGAAATGCAGATTAACTGGCATCCAGACCGTAGGCAGTATGCAAGGCACGTACGGCCAGTTCTGTATACTGTGCTTCAACAAGAACACTGATCTTAATTTCAGACGTTGAAATAACCTGAATGTTGATACCTTTTTCTGCCAAAGTATCAAACATAATTCGTGCCACACCAGCATGACTACGCATACCAACGCCGACAACAGAAATTTTCACCACGTCCCCTGTATATACAAGGTCCCTGAATTTAATCTGGCCGCGTTTTCCTTCAATAGCTTTAACAGTGCGTTTCAGGTCATCCTCTGGCACTGTGAAGGTAACATCGGCTGATTTACCGTCATCAGAGGCGCTTTGCACGATCATATCAACATTGACATTTTCATCAGCCAAAGACCCAAACAGGCATGAAACCTGACCTGGTAAATCTTCCAGCCCAACCACTGTTACTTTTGCTTCACCGCGAGAATATGCAATCCCGCTTACAACTTCCTGTTCCACAATCTCATCCTCACCAACAACAAGAGTTCCGGGTTTATCTTCAAAAGAAGAAAGAACCTGTGTGCGCACGCCTTGTGTCATGGCGAGTGCAACGGAACGGGTCTGCAATACTTTAGCGCCAAGTGATGCCATTTCCAGCATCTCTTCGTAGGTAATTTTATTAATTTTTCTGGCCTTGGGCACAATACGAGGGTCCGTAGTGTAAACACCGTCCACATCCGTATAGATATCGCACCTGTCCGCCTTTATTGCGGCAGCGATCGCCACGGCTGATGTATCACTGCCGCCGCGCCCGAGTGTTGTAATACGGTTATCTTTTGCAATACCCTGAAACCCTGCCACAACAGCAACCCGGCCTTCAGCAAGGCACTTTTCCAGCGCAACCGTTTCAATCGTTTCAATGCGGGCAGCACCATGCACGTCGTTTGTGCGAATAGGCACCTGCCAGCCAAGGAAAGAGCGGGCAGGAACACCAAGCTCCTGCAAACAAATGGCCAGAAGGCCAACTGTTATCTGCTCGCCTGCAGCCACCACCGCATCATACTCGCGGGCATCATGCAGGGGCGCAGCCTCGCGGCAATAACCAACAAGGGTGTTGGTCGTGCCTGCCATAGCAGAAAGCACAACAACAACTTCGTGCCCTTCTTCAACGGCCTTTGCTACACGCTTTGCCACATTTTTGATTCGGTCAACATCGCCAACCGAAGTACCACCAAATTTCTTTACTATCCGTGCCATACACTTGTCCGGCTTACTAAATGATGCAACTGACTTGACCAAAAGCCAAACAGGTGCGACCAAAAGAATAATACTTATTAGTTCACAGCGGCCCTATGTAATGGCAGTTATGGATTGGTGCAAGCATTGAGACACCTCAAAATAGCTTTGGAAGGCGAAAATGTCTGAAATTGACCAAAAAACCACGAAAAAAGATGCAGCAGCAGGCATCACTGTTGATGAAAATGAAGTAGCGTTTTTTGCCCGCATTGCAGACAGCTGGTGGGACCCACACGGCCCGTTTAGACCCCTGCACATTTTAAACCCCACCCGCCTTGGGTATATAAGAGAACAAGTAGAAAGCCATTTCGGTGCCCCTAAAGACAGCACAACCCCCTATAAAGGCTTACGTTTTCTGGATATTGGCTGTGGCGGCGGGCTGGTATCTGAGCCAGTTGCACGTTTGGGCGCTGATATGGTGTCGGTCGATGCCTCTGAAAAAAACATCAAAACCGCAAGCTTACACGCCGCCAATGCGGGCCTGAAAATTGATTTCAGGAACACCACCGCCGAATCGCTGGTGGACTTAGGCGAACAGTTTGATGTGATTATCAATATGGAAGTGGTGGAACATGTGGCCGATGTAGATGCGTTCCTTACAGCCTGCGCCGCCCTCTTGAAGCCCGGCGGCCTTATGCTGATGTCCACCATCAACCGCACCGTGAAAGCATACCTGTTTGCGATTATCGGCGCCGAGCACGTGCTGCGCTGGCTGCCTGTTGGTGCCCACGACTGGAACAAGTTCCTGAAACCGGCCGAGCTTGCAAACGCCTTAAAGAAAACGGGCCTCACGCACACAGCGCCCACCGGCTTTGTCATGAACCCGCTAACGCAGAAATGGCGGCTCGATGATAGGGATGTGGCGGTGAATTATGCGATGGCCGCACGTAAAGTCGTTTAATTGCCGTTTTATACACTTGGCTGCGGCCGCGTTTACCAACGACAACAATAGGCACAATAAGTTCAGCAGGCTCACCCCATAAAGGCAGGCTTACCAAAAAAATACCCTTGCATATAATCTACGCCCATTTGCCGCAAAACGCTTGCTTCTGCTTCGGTTTCAATACCCTCTGCAACAGTAAGGATGCCATTATCGCGGGCGATATGCAGCAGGTGTTTCACAATCACCTGCTTAAAAGTATCCTGATCAATATCCCTTATAAGATCCATATCAATTTTCACATAATCAGGGCGCATTTCATGCAGCATGTTCAGGCTAGACCAACCTGAACCAATATCGTCAAGCGCTATACCAAAACCTGCCATGCGGTAAAAATCGAGAATAGATTTAAGATGTGCCTTGTCTCGTGCAGCGTGCGTTTCCGTTAGCTCAAAAACAATATTTTTCGGCTCCAGACCTTTTTCAGTAACAGCCGCAACTGTTGTCCGCAAACAGTAGGCCGGATCATACACACTGGATGGGTTGAAATTGATAAATATTTTGGCAAAATTCAGGCCTGCCCTCGCCGCTGCCTCAACAGCGCAGTGCCGTGCAGCCAGATCAAGGGTATAGAGAAGGTCAGATTTTCCTGCCACGTGAAACACATGACCAGGCGGAATTTGAACATTTTTTTCATCACGCATGCGAAACAAACCTTCGTATGCAAAAAGCTCGTCCCCCATCCCACCTGAAGTTTTATATATAGGCTGAAACCATGTTTCATACCGTTCTGCCTCAAGCGCATCTGATACCCATAAACTCTGATAGCGGTGTATAAAAATATCTGCTGTCAGCACCCGGCCCAAGTCATCAGGCAAAAGTTTATCAACCTCCGTTGTTACCATATTTGTATTTGCTAATTCCTGACCGTTTAAGGCCACCATCAGCGCCGTCAAAAATGGCGTAACCCTTTCACGAGGAATGGCAAGCCGAATGCAATAGTCACTCATACAAACCTTGGTATAGCCTTGTTCATCAGCAACTTTATTAACTTTTGCAAAACCATCTGATGTAGGCAGATATAACCAGAAAAAAGTTACATCAAAAATATGATTTGTAATTGTTTGGCACTCTTTACAAAACATGAAACGCCTCTCCGTAACCAGTGTCCGTATTTAAATCTATTGTTTCAGGGCGTACTTTTTAGGCACAAAAAGCAGCAATACAGACCGTACAAGAAGAGTACTTATGTTTGGTTAATGAAGCCGCAAGCCTAAGAAAAATTAAGCGTCCGTGCGGCGGGGTGCAGGGAGCGGCAGCACATCAATGCCTTCTTCAATAAGCTCCAGAGTTTCATCCTTCGTTGCTTCGCCGTATATGCCGCGCTCTTCAGCTTCACCGTAGTGAATTTTGCGGGCCTCTTCAGCAAAACCTTTACCAACATTATCGTGGGTTGCCTCAACATGATCACGGATTTTCGCAAACATTTTCTGGGCTTCTACCACCATTTTTTTAAATTCGGGGCTATCTGCCTTTGGCATCGCGGCAGGGGCTGTGGGAGGTGCACTTACTGGTTTTGGCTCAGGCCGTTGGTTGCTTTTCGCCGTAATATTCGGTGCCATCGGTGCTTTTGAAATATCTGTTGAATTACAGAAAGGGCACGACACAAAGCCAGACGCTTTCTGTTCCTCATATGCTGATGAAGATTTAAACCACGCTTCAAACCGGTGGCTACTTTCGCATTTCAGATCAAACACAATCATGACACATCAATCACTTTAACATCAAAGACCCGCGTGTGGGTAAGGGATGGCACTGTTTGCCGTGCCTCTGCAACTTTGGCAAGGTCCAAATCAACCAGTGTTATGCCGGGTTCTGTGCCCGCGTCTGCAACCACACCCCCCCACGGGCTAATGGCAAGGCTGTGGCCGTACGTGCTGCGACCCGTTTTATGCTTGCCCGTTTGTGCCGCCGCCAACACATAGGACCCGGTTTCAATAGCACGCGCGCGCAGTAGTGTGTGCCAGTGTGCCTCCCCCGTTTTTACGGTAAAAGCCGCAGGCACCAGCATGATATCTGCGCCCATATCTGCAAGCGCGCGGTACAAATACGGGAACCTGAGATCATAACATATGGTCACCCCAAGGGTACCAAAAGGTGTTTTCACCACCACCGCGCTACTGCCCGGCTGGTAAAGCCGCGATTCCCGGTAGGCTTCGCCGTTTGGCAGTGTTACGTCAAACAAATGCAGCTTGTCGTACGTTGCGGCAATCTTGCCTTTCGGGGTAATCACATACGCACGGTTCGCAAGCCTGTCGTCTGCAACCTTCGTGATAAGCGAGCCAATATGCAGCCAGATACCCAGTTCTGCCGCAAGGGCACAAAAAGCTTTTAGACCCGGGTCATCATCCTGATAAAAAGCTTTTTTCAGCACTGCTTCGCGGTTCATTTCCATCAGGTGTGTTGTCTCTGGTGTGGAAACAAAACCCGCGCCCGCACCAGCCGCCTCGCGGATAAGCGAACAAACAGCCATCGTTTCTGCAACAATGTCATTGCCGGTGTTAAGCTGAATTAACGCTGCACGCATGAAACTATCCTGCTAGGCTTTGGCCAAAAGTTTATCAAGGCCGCCAGCACGCTCAAGCGCGTAAAGATCATCACATCCGCCAACATGGTCACCCGCGATCCATATTTGCGGCACCGTGTTAGCGCCGCCAGCTTTTTGGCGCATTTCTGCACGGGCCGCAGGGTTCATATCTACGCTGATTTCGCGGTATGCTGCGCCTTTTTGGGAAAGAAGTGCCTTTGCACGGTGGCAATAAGGGCATAAACTCGAACTATATATTACAACATCTGCCACTTTGGGCTCCTAACTGAAACATAATCTTAATTTATGGCATTAGGGGCCATAGTTAAAGCCTTTGTCTTAATTTTTTATATATACCCGGTTTTTAAGGTGCTGCCGGGTCGCCGACACGGGCAAAGGCAACAACTCCAACACTGAGCGCACCAGCCTTTTTAAGCGCCTTGGCACAGCTTGCAGCCGTTGCCCCGGTTGTTAGCACATCGTCCACCAGCATAATATGCTGGCCCTTAACCACTGCTTTCATCTCTGGCGGTACCTCGAATGCCCCGCGCACATTTTTAAACCGCTTTTTGCGGCTAAAGCTTGCTTGGCTGAGCGTTGCCTTGCGCCGTTTTAGGGCAAATACATTCACCGGAACATCCAGATACTCAGCAATTCTTTCTGCCAGCAACTGCGACTGGTTAAAACGCCGCTTTAAAAATCGCCACCGATGCAAGGGTACTGGTATAATAAGCGTTGCTTGCAGCTGTCGCACAGAACCGGCCATCATGCGTGCCATAACAGGTACAATCATACTGGTGCCACCGTGCTTTAACTTTAGCACAAGCGAACGGCCAAGCCCCTCGTAGGAGACCGCCGCCCGCGCCCAGTCAAACGCAGGGTTATACTGCAAACATGCTGCACAAACCGGTTCTGCAATCTCTGTGCTATAATCAAACGGCAAGGCACACCGCACACAGAAAGGCGGTGCCAGAACCTGAACATCGCCCCAGCATGTAACGCACAGAAACCCGTGTTCAGACACCTTTACACCGCACTCAGGGCACCGATGCGGCAGGGCAAACGCAATCAGCGCTTTAACAGCGCTATTTATGTTTTGCCTCTTTAATAAATGTCTTACGTTTGCCATAAGGAACCGTAGCAGCCGCCGCAAGCGCCTGCCAAATGAAACTTCAAGGGAAATGCCCGCGTTATGTCTGATCCTTCAGCCTATATTTTTGATACCGCTGCAGTTCTGCATAACCGCGCCCGTGCCGAAACATACGGTAATGACCACACTTTTCTAAAGCAGGAAATCTCCGACAGGCTGCACGATAGGCTGCACGATATAACACGGCCCTTTCAAAGCGTGCTGGACATAGGCGGTGATTTCGCCCGCTTTTCAGGCATGCCTGCCACCACCCTTTCCATCAGCGATACCCCTTTGCCAACCTCAGACAACCAGTTTGATTTGGTAATTTCAAACCTTGTTATGCACTGGGTCAATGATTTGCCGGGCCTGCTTATTCAGCTAAACCGCGCCCTGAAGCCTGATGGGTTGATGATGGCCGCCATGTTTGGCGGGGAAACCCTGAAAGAGCTGCGCCACAGCTTGCTCGCCGCTGAATCTGAGCTTACCGGCGGCGCACATGGGCGTGTTATTCCCTTTGCAGATGTTAAAACCCTTGGCAGCCTTTTGCAGCGTGCGGGCTTTGCCCTGCCTGTAACTGACATGGATACGCTGACTGTTACTTACGAGCACCCCTTAAAGCTGCTTGCTGACCTGCGCGGCATGGGCGAGGCAAACGCGCTTCTTGACCGCCCCAAAAACTTTATGCGCCGCGATGTGCTAAGCCGTGCGCTTGAAATATATAGCCGCGACTATGCACAAAGTGATGGCCGGGTTCCTGCCACTTTCCAGATTATTTACCTAACAGGCTGGCACCCCCATGAAAGCCAGCAAAAACCAGCCAAGCGTGGCAGTGGGCAGGTAAGCCTTGCCGCAGCCCTTAAGGCTGGTGCGCCGCCTCAGAAATAAAAATACTATTACCTGATTACCCGCATATCAGGCCAGCGTTTCTGCCAGCCTTTACCGGCCAAGCGTTGCTCAAAACCCGCTGGGTCATGCGCTTTCATAATCGGTGTAATCCGGAGTATATGGGCGAACAAATCATCAAACCCGAACGGGGCGATAAAATCGAGTGTATCATCAGGCAACAGCCTAACACCCACAGCAGTTGCTGTTTCAGCCCAGTGCATCAGGGCATGGGGCAAACTTTGAAAAGGGCTATGCCCGCCAAAATGGTGCATATGGGCTTGATTGCGCACTTGCCATTCGTGCCCTGAACAAAGCTCAGAAAGTTCCTTTTCAATCAAGCAATCAATATTTTTGTCTGCATGATCGGCATCGAAATAAACCACATCCAGATCGGCCTCGGGCATATTCAGGGGCGGATGGTAAAAGCTATCCCACACTTTATTGCGCACAAACCCCGCTGCCAGATATGCTTCCGAAAGCCCTATTTTACGCACAGCGCGCAGGGCTGATAGGGCGACACTGTCAGCCAGAAACAAGGCCGCAAGTGCCGTTTGGTTCACAGAAAATCCCGCAGCATAGCAAGAAGCGGAATATCTGCCGGTGGCATGGGGTATTCATTTAAGTCGCGGATAGGTACCCATTTGGTGCGCTGCCCTTCCATACCCTGTACAATGCCTTCCCATTTACGGCACAGGTACAAAGGCATCAGTAAATGGAATTTCTCGTAGGAGTGGGACGCAAAAGCGAACGGCGCAAGGCACGCGGCGGTAATATCAATACCCAGTTCTTCCTTGCATTCACGGATAAGGGCAGCCTCTGGTATCTCGCCCTCTTCTACCTTACCGCCTGGAAACTCCCACATACCAGCCATAGACTTGCCTTCCGGGCGCTCGGCAATTAACACCCTGCCGTCTGGGTCAATAAGCGCGATTGCTGCCACCAAAACAACCGGCAGGCCTGCATTTATGCGTACATTTGGTTCCGGGCAATCGTCCATATTCTTTCCTTTTCAAGGCATAGCAGTGTGTAACTCACCATTTAAGGCGGCAAGCTTGTTTGTGCTATAAAGGAGGAAAGAAAAAAAGAAAAGAGTGCCAAAAGCTGCTTAGTCGCTTTGGCAATCGTGTACGGATGCAGCATCCGGCGAAACCAGATGGCTTTCATTTTTTCAAACAGTCTGTTCAGCCCGCCTGCACTCTAAAGTGCAGCAGTGGCGCCGAAATTCTCAGCCTGATACCGCGATGCGCGCTTTACCTTCGTGGCAGCAGCTTCCATTCGCTCAGAAATAATCCGGCGGGCACGCGTCACTTCTTTTTTCATGTATGTCAGCTCGGCCAGTTTCTCTGCACCGTCTTCTGAATAGCGGGCTAAAGCTTCTGTCAGGGCCTCATCCAGCTCTGTCAGGAATTTTAGTTGCAAGTCCAAATTAACATTTGGCATTTTTTATCTCCGGCATCATTCACCAATAGGTCACCCCCAGAGATAACATTCAAGAGCCGTGCCAGAAAAATAATAATTATATTTCAATGCATTAAAGAATATTCTTCTGGTAAAGAGCCGGCATTACCTGCCCCTCACCAGAAAATTTAGCCTATGCGGCAAATTAAACCTAGCTCCGGTAATCCGCATTAATACTGATATAACCATGCGTCAGATCGCAGGTCCATACGGTTGCTGTACCATCTGCGATGCCCACATGAACACGGATATCAATTTCCTGTTCTTTCATATGTGCTGAAGCCTGTTCTTCGCTGTAGGACGGTAAAACCATACCGTCTTTTGCAACATGTTGGCCCCCGATCCAGATTTGCAATTTATCGCGGTCAGCCGCTTCACCTGATTTACCAACCGCCATAACGATTCGGCCCCAGTTAGCATCTTCCCCGGCAATTGCGGTTTTAACCAAGGGGCTATTGGCGATTGTCAGGGCAATTTTTTTGGCCGCTGCCGCATCCTCAGCACCTTCAACCGTAATCGTGATAAATTTGGTAGCGCCTTCACCGTCGCGAACCACTTGCTGTGCCAGATCAATCATTAGCGCTGTGAACTGCGCCTTAAACCCGGCAAGTTTTGGGTCGGCAGGGTCTGTTATAATCGTGCCCTTCACCCCGGTCGCAAACGCCATAACCGTATCATTGGTCGAGGTGTCGCCGTCCACCGTTGTGGCATTAAAGCTTTTTTCAGTGGCTTCGCTTAAAATTGCCTGCAAGCACTCTGATGACACTGGAGCATCGGTAAATACAAACCCCAGCATTGTTGCCATATCAGGTGCAATCATGCCCGACCCTTTGGCAATGCCAGAAATAATCACCTGCTGGCCGTCAATTTCGGCAACCTTACAGCAGCCTTTAGGGAACGTATCTGTTGTTGAAATAGCGGCTGCCGCATCTTTCCATAGCACGCCAGACAAGCCGCTGTTTATGATCGGCAAGAATTTTTTAAATGAACTAACGTTTAGCGGCTGACCAATAACACCGGTTGAGGCCAGCAGCACCTCTGAGGTGCTACAGCCCACTACTTCGGCGGCCATTTCAGCGCTACTGAGCGCTGCTTCGTCGCCCTTTTTTCCTGTAAAAGCATTGGCATTCCCTGCATTTACAAGCAGGCACCGTGCCTTGCCGCCTGTTGCAGCAAGTGCAGCGCGCGACCAGTCAACCGGGGCGGCAGGCGCTTTTGAGCGGGTAAACACACCAGCGGCCACTGTATTTTCAGGGAAAACAACCATAAGCAGGTCAGGCCGTTCTTTATAGCGAATACCGGTACAAACAGTACCAAACTCAACACCCGGAACCGGCTGTATTGATGGAAATTCAAAGGGTGCAAGGGGTGATACAGGTAATTTTGCCATTGTAGTTTCTTTCACGAGGAAGATTGAACGTCATGACCCGTCTGGTCCTAAATTGATCTCTAGCGTTTATCGAAAAGATAGGCAAGAATCATAAATATTAGGCATAAACAGTGCTATATAGCATCCGTTGGTTGACAGAGCCGTTCCTCATACTTATCTCTGCCAAAGCTCTAGCAGTAGAAACTGCCATGACTGATTTATTATGTATATGCCCTTAATCACATTATGCTTGGCAAAAATGTGCAGATAAAGGCAGCAGGAATTGTATATGCTGGGACTAAGCAAAATCGCCAAAAAGGTCTTTGGTTCATCTAACGACCGCTATATTGCCCGACTCCAACCTAAAGTAGCTGCGATCAACGCCCTTGAGCCAGAGATGGAAAAACTCTCTGACGAAGCTCTGCGTGGTAAAACCGCCGAGTTCAGACAGCGGCTTGCAGACGGCGCGGCTCTCGACAGTTTACTGATCGAGGCTTTTGCAACAGTGAGAGAAGCCGCCAAACGCGCCATAGGCCTTCGACATTATGATGTGCAGCTTATTGGCGGCATGGTCCTAAACGACAGCAGCATTGCAGAAATGAAAACCGGTGAGGGTAAAACCCTTGTGGGCACCCTTGCTGTTTACCTTAATGCCTTGCCCGGTAAAGGTGTGCATGTTGTAACCGTGAACGATTACCTTGCAGAACGCGATGCCGAATGGATGAGCCGGATATACAGCTTTCTGGGTCTTACAACCGGCGTTGTGGTGCCGGGTAAATCAGACGACGAGCGCCGCGCTGCTTATGCGTGCGACATTACCTATGCCACCAACAATGAACTAGGGTTTGACTATCTGCGCGACAATATGAAATTCCACCGGGAAGAAATGGTCCAGCGCGATTTTGCCTTTGCTGTTGTCGATGAGGTGGATTCAATCCTAATCGATGAAGCCCGGACGCCGCTTATTATTTCTGGCCCCACGCAAGATAAGTCTGACCTGTATACAGCGATTGATGCTGTTGTTGCCGAGCTCGGTGAAGGTGATTTTGAAAAAGACGAGAAGGCCAAATCTGTTGCCCTGACCGAAGATGGCACGGAACGTGTAGAAAAAATTCTGGCTGAGCACGGCCTCTTGAAATCAGATAATCTCTACGATTATGAAAACACTGCAATTGTGCACCATGTTGATCAGGCCCTAAAGGCCCGCACCATGTTTGAGCGCGATTCAGATTATATCGTGAAAGACGGCAAGGTTATCATCATTGATGAATTTACCGGCCGCATGATGGATGGCAGGCGCTACTCTGGTGGCTTGCACCAGGCGCTTGAGGCCAAGGAAAGGGTTAAGATCCAGCCTGAAAACCAGACCCTTGCCTCCATCACGTTCCAGAATTATTTCCGTATGTATCCAAAACTCGCCGGTATGACAGGCACCGCATCAACCGAGGCGGAAGAGTTTGGCGATATTTACCGGCTGGGTGTTGTGGAAATTCCAACCAACGTGCCTGTTGCCCGTCAAGACGAGCACGACGAATTTTACCGCACCGCCAAAGAAAAATATGACGCGATCATAAAAGATATTGAAGAAGTTCAGAAAAAGGGCCAGCCGGTTCTTGTCGGTACTGTATCGATTGAAAAGTCTGAACTGCTTTCCGAGCTTCTGAAAAAAAGAAATATCAAACACGAAGTTCTGAATGCGCGCCACCACGAGCGCGAAGCCTTTATTGTTAGCCAAGCGGGTCGCTTTGCGGCTGTTACCATTGCCACCAACATGGCCGGGCGTGGTACCGACATTCAGCTTGGCGGTAACGCTGATATGCGGATAGCCGCTGAAACAGCGGGCATTGAAGACGAAGCCAAAATCGCCGATATGGCTGCCACGATCAGGGCAGAGGTAGCCGCAGAAAAAGCAAATGTTATCAAGGCAGGCGGGCTTTATATTATGGCAACCGAGCGCCATGAAAGCCGCCGTATTGATAACCAGCTCAGGGGCCGCGCTGGCCGTCAGGGTGATCCGGGCAGATCAAAATTCTATCTGTCTTTGCAGGATGACTTGATGCGGATTTTTGGCCCCGAGCGCATGGACAGCATGTTGGTGCGCCTTGGTATCGAAGAAGGCGAAGCCATCATCCACCCATGGATCAACAAAGCGATCGAAAAAGCCCAGCAAAAGGTTGAAGCTAGAAACTATGATGTTCGGAAAAACCTTGTTAAGTTTGACGATGTTATGAATGACCAGCGGCGAGTTATCTATGAACAGCGCCGCGAAATTATGGATTCCGAAAACCTTGCCGAGACCATTACCGACATGCGTGCAGATGTTGTCTATAACATTGTGGAAACCAACATTCCGCCCAAATCTTACCCTGAACAGTGGAACCTTGACGGCCTGCAACAGGCTGTAGATCAAACACTTGTGCTTGAGGGTGTATCCATAAAAGACTGGGCCGAAGAAGAGGGTGTGGATGACAAGGTCATTATTGAGCGCCTTGAAGAAGCATCGAATAAACTGTTTGCAGAAAAGCGTGAAAAATACGGCGAAGAAATCTGGAACAGCATTGAAAAAAGCTTCCTTTTGCAGGTTGTTGATCAGGAATGGAAAGAGCACCTCCAGAATCTTGATCATATTCGCCAAGGTGTTGGCCTTAGGGCTTACGGCCAGCGCGACCCGCTCAATGAATATAAAACCGAAGCTTTCACCCTGTTTGAAGCAATGCTCTATCATACCCGCGAAAGTGTAACCCAGATACTATCACGCATTGAGATTGCCCCCCAGCAGGTGGACCCTGCCATGCTGGAACCTGAGGCACCGGTGATCGGCGAGGCCCAGCACCTAGACCCGCTTACAGGGGAAAACGAGGCCGGACAGCGCTTTAACCCTCATGATACAAGCACGTGGGATTCTGTACCGCGCAATGCCCCCTGCCCGTGTGGGTCTGGCGAAAAATTCAAGCATTGCCACGGTGATGTAGCCAGCGGAAAAGCCTTTAGCGCACCGTCTGGCAAGCAAGCAACCAACCCGTTTTCAACGGTGGGGCGCAATGACCAGTGCCCGTGTGGGTCTGGCAAAAAATTCAAACACTGCCACGGCGCTTATTAAATAGATCCAGATTATAAAACAGCCCTAAACGGGCTGTTTTTTTTACATGAACACCCCGTTAACAGCCCTGTCAGGGCTAGCTCATTTCAACCCGCTATACTGGTCTCCATAAACAAACGGGAGATGAAAGATGTTGGGGCTTGGAAAAAATATCATCAATACAGGGGCTGCTTTTTTAATAGCTACGGCAGTGACAGGCAGTGCACTGGCAGAACATAGATATGAACGGCCTGCTACAATCAATTTTCAAGATGCAGACTTCCGCGCCGCGCACCCATTCCGCGTCTTTATAGACATCAACACCAGAGAAGGCGATGCCGCGCTCTATGCAGATAAAACCTTGAAGCAGCTTTCCTACAGCTTGCCGGGCACTGTTATTTTGGTGAACAACCCCCTTTATGCCGACATGGTAATCGGCGTGACCCAAACATCGTATGATCTGGGTTTCAGAGTGACTGACACTGACCAAAAAGACAAAAAATATAAAAATGCCAGAAGCAACGGGGCTGATAAGTGCGGCCCATACCAAAAAGCTTATTACACAAAAGTGGAAGAAAAAGGCGAAGCTTATGCAGGCTACAACATCAGCTTTGATATGCGCGGTTATGGCGCAGATATAACGTCTATCAATCTCAGGTCAGCAGAAAACTTTAGCTACGGCACCAACCTTCGGGCAAGTACAAAATGCGGTATTCAGCCTGTAAGCGCTTTTCCGAACAATGATGTAGCGAAAATTTTTCAGCGCGCCGACCCTGCATACCGCGACAGTGTCGCCGCTGAAATCCGCGCTGAAGCAGCCCATGATCTTGGTCGCAACCTCGCAGTCCAGATCAAAGGCCGGTCAGAACAGTTTTATGCGATGCTCGCCGCCAACCTTTCAGCGCCGCGCTATACAAGCGTTTATTACCTGCAAAACTGGGGGCAGCCTGCTGTCTCTTATGACAATGGCTTTTATGACGAGAATGGTGTTTTTCCCCGTGTACCTAGGGAAAACCATGGGCGCTAAATCCAGCACGAACTAGATCTTGGGTAAGACAAGCTCCGCCCAAGTAGCGCTCTCTACAGAAACACCCAGGAATGTTGCCCTGGGTGTTTTTTCTTTTGGGTATGCAGAAAGCTTTAGGTGAAAGCTTCATCCCAGTTGCCCCGTGTGGCAGCCTTTGAATATTCCGTCGCGCGGTTTTCAAAAAAGTTGGTGTGCTCAACCGCATTCAGCATGCTATCAAGCCACGGCAGTGGATTCTTTTCCACATTATATTCAGGATCTAGGCCCAGCTGCTGCAAGCGCCGGTCTGCGATATAGCGGATATAATCTTTCACATCCTGTGCCTCAAGCCCTTCAATAGGGCCCATGCCGAATGCCAGATCAATGAAGGCATCCTCATGGGTTACAATTGTTTGGCAGGCATTCAAAAGGTCATCCTGCAGGCTTTGGTCCCACAGTTCAGGCTGTTCTTTCATCAGTGTTTTAAACAGTTTAATCATGCTGTCGCAGTGCAGGCTTTCGTCGCGCACAGACCACGTAATAATCTGCCCCATGCCCTTCATTTTATTGAAGCGGGGGAAATTTAGCAGCATGGCAAAACTTGCAAACAGTTGTAGCCCTTCTGTAAAGGCACCAAACACAGCAAGCGTTAGCGCAACAGACCGCAGATCATCAGACCCAAACTGCTGCATATAATCGTATTTATCCTTCATTTCCTTATACTTAAGGAATGCGGAATATTCGCTTTCCGGCATGCCGATGGTATCAAGCAGGTGGCTGTATGCCGCAATATGAATGGTTTCCATATTGGAGAATGCCGCCAGCATCATCTGAATTTCTGTCGGCATAAACACTTTGGTATAGTGCTTCATGTAACAGTTGTTCACTTCGATATCACTTTGGGTAAAAAAGCGGAAAATCTGAGTGAGCAAATTCTTTTCCGATTCGCTTAACTTGCGTGCCCAGTCGCGTACATCTTCAGCAAGAGGAACCTCCTCAGGCAACCAGTGAATTTGCTGTTGCTTTAACCAGGCTTCATAGGCCCAAGGGTACCGGAACGGCTTGTAAACATGTCTTTCAACCAAAAGACCACCTTCGTTATTTGCATCCGCATCGGCCATTGTTCCTGTATCTCCTTGGATCGTGTAATATATGAAAAGCTAGTCCCGCTAGCTGTCGGAACTATACCCCCTCAATTAGTATATGTGAATTAAAGAAATACTATATTTAGATATTCTTGCCTTCACGCAACTCCAAGCTTGGCAAACACAAGTTTTGCTACATACTCCACGGTCAACAACAAGAGTTCAGCACTGGTCTAATCAGTGCCACACCATAAAGGGAGCCTGCAAGCTATGAAATCCGGAGGTAAAATTATAGCTGTATGCTTACTGCTCTTGTTTCTACTGGAAGCATCACTATTAGAAATAAAATATCAGGTTTTTTCGGGCGATGGCTTCTTACAGGCAAACCGCTTAGATAACTGGTATGAAATATTTTTGTTCATTGCCTTAACCGCAAGCTCATTTTTAATGATTTTTCTTTTAACAACCCAGCTTTTAACCAAAGGCTTACGGTTCATATTCCCATCTCTTACAAAACCTTGGTTTCTGGCTGCAACAGGCTATATTTTTGTCTATGGCATATCTTTAACATTCTCATACAAACTGCACCATTATCTAGCCGACCATGTTGATAGCAGTGTTATTCAAGCCATTGCAGGTAATAGCCTTGAAAATGCAATTGTTTATATTTCCGATGAACTGGCAACCCTATTGCTGCCCACAGTGCTTTTTACCATCTGTGTTATTCTGCTATATAGACGTTTGGCGCATGAAGTCCCTTTAAAAACAAAACACTACCGATTAGTAGCCCTCTCTGTCTTTGCGGCCTTCATCCTTTCAGTTACACTGGCATCCCACAGCGTTTTGAAAAATGCTCAAAGAAACATGGCATTCAATGGCATATATAAAACAGTGTCCACCTTAACTGACTGGGACATGGATGGCAGCACACTGCTTTCAACACCGAGCGACCCAGATCCGTTTGATAGCACCTTATTCTGGGGGGCAGTCGATATACCAGGAAATGGAATTGATGAAAACGGACTAGCCGGTGACCTCGCCGTACTCGAGCGACGAGCTGAAATCACCGAATCCTTTAAGTTTCCAGCTCAGTATAAAAACCTGATGGTGATCGTATCAGAAAGCACCAGGGCTGATATCCTCACCAAGCAAATAAACGGGCAATATATTGCACCAAATTTAAGGCAACTTGCCGCAACCGGCAGCAGCATTAAACATGCGTACAGCCACAGTGGCTTTACATCGACCAGCCTCTACACGCTGTTCTCTGGCGCCTTCCAGAGTAAAGGCACCCATAAAAGCATCTTTGTACAAGCCCACGAAAACAATTACGAAGTGTCCGTAATCTCTGGCCAGGATGAAACATGGGGGAATTTGGATAAAAAACTAGGTACGCGTAGGGTAGCAGACTTTTTCTATGACCCCCAAACTGTCCCTGATAAGCGTGTATACGCATCCAAGCTCGCCAGCAGTATCAAGTTGTCAGACGCGACAATAACACAAGCACTCCGTAAGCGACTGGACCATATAGACCTCTCCAAGAGGCAACTTTTTTACCTTAATTTTCAATCAGGGCATTTCCCTTATTACCATAAATTTATGGACCTCAAGTTTATTGAAAAGGGTATTCCTCGAAGAGAAATCAATCAGGAAAATAAGGCGTGGCTCAGTAAAACCTACTGGAATGCTATGGCCTATATGGACGATCACTTGGGACAAGTGATCAATGCGCTAAAAGAAAAGGGCATATACGATGAAACCCTGATCGTTTTCTTAGGCGATCACGGGGAAGAATTATTCGATAGCGGTTTTCTGGGGCACGGCCACAACATCAACACAGCGCAATTGCATATCCCGCTGGTTTTATCTGCCCCCGGGGTAAATTTTGAAAAACCCATAGGTCTTTCCGGCATTCATGGATGGCTTTCCAGTTTTATTGACCCCGCAAGTAATACGGCTGTTAAATACGGTCAGTGTGTACTGCTATATACCGGTAAATTCCGTAAACCTGCCCAGATTGGGCAAGTCTGCTCGGCAGATAACCAGCTACAGGTTTATACTATTGCCTTTGACCAATATACAGGCGCACCAAGTTCTGAACCTATATCAAAATTAAAAGCATCATTGGCCCATACATGGGAAAGTGCCCTGTTTAAAGACACACCCAAATAACAAAGAGCCACACGACTACACGTGTGGCTCTTGCCGTATACTCTTAAAACCTTTGCCTTATTGGCAGGCAAGGCATTCCTCATAGTCCGTGGATGCTGGTACCGCAGCCAATTGTAGCTGTTCACCGTTCACATCTTTTTTCTTGGTTGATCCTGTAGCCACCACTTCCGCACGGGCAATAGATTTTGACCGGCAGTAATAAAGACTCTTCAGGCCCTTTTTCCATGCCTGATAGTGAATTTGGTGTAAGTCGCGCTTATGCACGTCAGCAGGCAAGAAAATATTCACAGACTGTGCTTGTGAAATATATTGTGCCCTGTCGGCTGCAAGCTCCACAACCCAACGCTGATCCAGTTCAAACGCTGTTTTGAAAACAGCTTTCTCATCAGCATCCAGAAAATCAAGATGCTGAACAGAACCTTCATTCACCGTGATAGATGTCCAAACGTCGTCTGTATTCTGGCCTTTTTCCTCCAGCAAGCGCGTGAGTGCCTGACTGCGAACGATAAAGTTACCTGACAGAGTCTTCTGGTTATAGCTATTGGCTGCAATGGGTTCAATGCCCGGGCTAGCCCCGCCGCAAATGGTTGAAATAGACGCAGTCGGCGCAATAGCTGTCTTGTTAGAGAACCGCTCCATAATACCATAATCAGCAGCATCAGGGCATGGGCCTCGCTCGTAGGCAAGTGCCTCTGAAGCCCGGTTAACTTCTTTCTGAATATGCTTGAAGATATTAAAGTTCCACGATTTCGCCATACCAGATTCAAACGGAATCATATTATTCTGCAGGAAGCTATGGAAGCCCATAACACCGAGACCAACAGACCGCTCCCGCATAGCCGAATACCGGGCTTTCGCCATTTCACTCGGCGCACGGTCAATAAAGTCCTGCAAGACATTGTCAAGGAACCGCATGATATCAGGGATAAAGTCGCGGTTGTCTTTCCACTCACGGTAGTGCTCAAGATTCAGGGAAGACAGACAGCAAACAGCCGTACGCTCGTTACCTAAATGGTCAAGCCCTGTCGGCAATGTAATTTCGGCACACAGGTTTGACGTTTTAACAGTGAGACCTGCAAGCTTATGGTGCTCAGGCATCTGACGGTTCACGGTGTCAGAGTAAATAATATAAGGCTCGCCAGTTTCAACACGCGCCGTTAGAATACGGATCCACAAAGCACGGGCAGAAACAGTCCGCACCACATGGTTGTCCTTAGGGCTTGTCAGCGCCCACTCTTCATCTGCTTCAACCGCCCGCATAAACGCATCTGTTACCAGAATGCCGTGGTGCAGGTTTGGTGTTTTCCGGTTCGGATCACCACCTGTTGGGCGGCGCAGTTCCGTGAACTCTTCAATTTCAGGGTGGCTAACAGGCAAATAGATAGCCGCAGAGCCACGACGAAGCGAGCCTTGGGAGATAGCAAGGGTCAAGCTGTCCATTACCCGAACAAACGGAATAATGCCGCTGGTTTTGCCAACACCGCCAACAGTTTCGCCAATAGACCGAAGGTTGCCCCAATAACTGCCAATACCGCCGCCGCGTGACGCAAGCCACACATTCTCTGTCCACAAATCAACAATGGAACCAAGCTTGTCTTGGGCTTCATTCAGGAAGCAGCTAATCGGCAAGCCACGATTGGTACCACCGTTTGAAAGAACAGGCGTTGCAGGCATAAACCACAAATTGGAAATATAATCATAAAGGCGCTGCGAGTGCGCCTTGTCGTCACCATAAAAAGAGGCAACTCTGGCAAACAAATCCTGATAGGATTCACCTGGCATTAAATATCGGTCAGAGAGAGTAGCTTTGCCAAACTCTGTTAATCTGTCATCCCGGCTACGATCAATCTCAACCGCGCCGCCATGCTCGAAATGGGTCACCTCAAACATTTTTGCCTATATCTCCCTTGACCACTTACGCGGTACTGACTCCTTCTGCGCATACAGAAACAACCTATGTTGTACCTGAAACGAGAACAAAAGTCGAACAAATCAACTTTTTACTATATAATCAAATGGTTATAAGAACGCTCGTCCGAGCCCCCGTTCGAGTCGCTCTGTTTATTTAACGAAACGAAGAATAGGGTCGAAAGGGTGAGCTCGTCAAGATAAAGTATAAAAACTTTATAAGTCCCACTATATGTTGTAATTTTTCTGTCATGAACGAGATAAAATTTCCCCGAAAAATCAGGCATCTAGCACTAAACAGGTCATATTATGAGGATATTCAACGAGTCGCGCTATTTTCTAGCGCGCAGGTTTTTTAGAGGCCTTTATCGCCCATCGCCAGAAATTTTTCGCGGCGCAGCTCTTTCAAACGAGCGCCGTCGATACCCGCCATGTCCTTCAGGGCACGCTCCAAACCATCCCCTAAAAGGTTCATAGCACGCTCAGGATCGCGGTGTGCGCCCCCAAGTGGTTCCGGTACAATACTGTCGATCACACCCAGCTTTAAAAGGTCTTGTGCGGTAATTTTAAGGGCACTTGCAGCATCAGCCGCTTTTTCGTTCGTACGCCACAAAATAGAGGCACAGCCTTCTGGTGAAATAACGGAATACATAGCGTGTTCCATCATGAGAACCTTATTACCTGCTGCAATGGCCACAGCGCCGCCTGAACCACCCTCGCCAACAATACAGGTAACCACAGGCACCTCTGTCTGAAGGCAGGCATCAGTAGAGCGTGCAATCGCTTCGGCCTGCCCGCGTTCCTCGGCACCAATACCCGGATACGCACCAGATGTATCAACAAGGGTTAGAACCGGCAGATTAAAACGGTCCGCCATTTCCATCAGACGAATTGCTTTTCTGTAGCCTTCTGGGCGGGCCATGCCAAAATTATGTTTAATGCGGGTATCTGTGTCAGAGCCTTTTTCATGGCCCATAACAACACATGCGGTGCCCCGAAACCGAGCAAGGCCGCCAAGAAGGGCCAAATCTTCACCAAAGGCACGATCGCCTGCAAGCGGCGTAAAATCAGTAAAAAGATGCTCAACAATATCAATAAAATGCGGGCGCTCTGGGTGGCGGGCCACCTGAATTTTCTGCGCCGGGCTTAAATCTGAATATGTTTCTTTCAGAAGCTTTCCAAGTTTAGTCTCTAACTGACCAACCTCGGAAGAAAGATCAACACCATCAGAGCCACCGGCAAAACTGCGAAGTTCTCTTATTTTTCCTTCCAATTCAGCAATCGGTTTTTCAAACTCGAGAAATGTCATCATTTCGCCAGCCCCTTTAGGTTGTCTCTTTTTATTTGGCTCTTGGTTCATAAAGCCTACTTAAACATATTTTAGCGCGGCGCGCAAAATCCGGTATCATCTGCCATAAGTCAAGCATTCTATTATGGCGGTTCATTTCTAGGAATCACTTAACGGGTGCTTTGTCAAGACAAGCGATTTCATTCGTGCCTCCAAAACATGGGTATAAATCTGGGTTGTGGATATATCTGCATGCCCCAGCATTTGTTGCACAGCCCGCAAATCTGCGCCGTTTTCCAGCAAGTGCGTGGCAAAGGCATGACGCAAAATATGCGGGCTTACAGTGCTTGGCATCACGCCAGCAGCCACCGCCAAATCTTTCATCAACTGGCCCACACGGCGCCGTGTCAGGTGGCCTTCAGCACCACGTGACGGAAACAGATACAGCGAAGCAGGGCCTTTAGTTTTATCAAGCGCATATACATATGCCTGAATAGCCCGACGGGCCTTGTCGCCAAGGGGCACCATCCGCTCACGCCCGCCTTTGCCCTTCACCATAATCATCACAGAATCTGCACCAACACTGCGCCTTGGCAGTGTCACCAGCTCGCTAATACGAAAACCTGTCGCATAGAGTGTTTCCATCAAGGCATGCAGCCTTAAATCCTCAAGCTTACCACTTGCCGCGAAGCTTTCAGCCGTATCAAGAAGCCGGTCAACATTGCTCTCCGACAAAACCTTCGGCAAGGGCTTGGCTTTGCGCGGGCTTTCAATATTGGTCGCTGGGTTATCCGTGCGCAGGCCGTCACGGTATAAAAACAGAAACAGTTGCCGCAGGGCAGATAGCCGGCGGGCAATGGTATTGGGCTTTAACCCGCTTTTATGGAGAACGGCTAGATATTGCCTTATATCTTCCGCGTCTGCCGTCATAAAAGACACGGCTGTTACGGATGCAAAGTCCTGTAAATCACGTTCATAAGCCAGTAAGCTATTTTGTGCTCTGCCCTTTTCAGCGGCCAGCATTTCCAGAAACTGATCAAGCACATCATTATTGCGCATGCATTTGACCTGTATAAAGGGTTCTAAAGGCCCTGAGCAACCAACATTTCAACAGCAAGCTGCCGTGCCTCCCGCTCAAAACCAAGATCCTTGAGATTGCCAATAAGCGACCCCGCAAGCGTTGCAGGTATCGCCGCCGTACCGCCTGATGCCAACCGGAAGGCATAAACAAGAGCAAGGCTTTTATTGCCGCTCTGTACCGCCTTTATATAGCCGCGCCACTGGGCCGGATTCACAGCTTTTGCTTCAGCCGCTACCGGGCCATTGTCCAGTTGCTCCCATGCATCGTCAGGTACAGTTTCGCCGAGCGCATCCAGCACAGAAAACAGCAGGTTCGCTTTTGCATAAGCTGTGGGGGCCTTTTCTGCGCCGTGCCACCATGCCAAAAGGCTGTCAGGCGTTACGCTCGGCGCACCGTCAAGGCCTGCAATAGCCGCAAGCGGTGCCGACGAAAGAAGCTGGGCATCAACACTGCTATCAGCACCAGCAGAGCTGCCCCTAAGGGCTGTAAACCAGCTTTGAGCAGCTTTATAATCTTCGCTCACCAGAGCTGCGCGGAAAACTATTTCGGCAACAAACGGTGACAAAGCTGTCACAGCTTTTGTGTCCGCAAGCTTCACCAGGCCAGATGCTACAGCAACACTATAATGTCCAGCCTGACTAGCCGCCCAAAAGTCCCGTATCAAGGCAGCTTGCGACTGATCATCAGCAGTCGCCGCCTGTTGCAACAAGGCAGCATCAACATCAAAGCCCATAGCATCGGCATCCGATAATGTATGCGCGTCTGCTATCTCGGAAGCTTTGGCGCTCTGGGCAAAAGCCGCTATTTCAGCGCCTGATACCAGCCCCTGTTTCAGGCCCAGATCAAGCAAAGCTATTTTAGCGCTGCCACTTAGGCCCGGCAGGGCAAGTAATGCTTTATACGCAAGAGGGTTAGCGCCTTCCGGGTTGATCATTTCAATTGTTGCGCGTGCGAGCCGCGCCATCGCGGTTTCCAGCAGTTCCACTTTCATAGGGTAGGTAATGGCACTGCCACTGGCCAAAACGGTGCTGCCACCTTGCTCTGCCTCAATCAAAATCTGGTCAATCAGCTTATAGAACGCGGGCTGAATATCAATCACTTCTGAAAGAATTTGTAATTCAAAATCAACGCCTTGCCGGTCTGCGTTAGCGGCTTTGCAAAAAGCTGCAATCCGCACCCAATAAGGGTTTGCATCTACTGCGCGCTGTGTTGCCGCCAGTGCGCAGGCATCCCCTAACCTGCCGTCTAGCAGGTAAGCATTGCTAAAATGACGGGCGAGGCCAGACCAGTCACGACCCGCTGGCAATTTTGCCAAAAGAGCGCGGTACCCCTCGCTATTGCCCGTATTTTCAAGCAAAGAAAGGCGAGAATCGAGCATGGAAATAATATCTGTGTCGCTTTCAGGAGCCGGTAATATAAAGCCTGAGAGCGCCGCTCTGTTAGCAATAGCCTTCAGGGCGGGGGATGCCGCATACTTTGAAAATATCTTATATCTTTCAATGATTTGCGCCCGCTGTAACCCGGCCCAAAAATCGCGCGCATACCCTTCACCGCGCGGCAAAACACCCATAGCGGAAGGATCGAGCTGCTCGAGCGCACTGACCTCTAAAAACTGATCTTCTGCCCCAACACCTTGATCTCCCTCAGTTTCCTGCATATCAGCGTCATCTGGCACAGTATTCTCATCTGGCACACTTGCTGTGCCATCAGGCATGGTGCCTGTGGTTATTTCTGCAGCGCCCGGTATCCGTGTATCTGGGGCTGGCGGCACTGTTACACTGCCTTTTGGTACATAAGGTTGTGGCAGAATAGAGACCGGCGGCGGCAGGGTTGGCCCCTGCTGGCGGGCAGGCACGGGCTTACCGCCCAGATAATAAAAACTGCGGGTATTTTTATCTTTTACAGCAGGCTCTATTGCGGTCTCTGGCTTTGCATCCTGACCAGCCTCTACAGGCTGTTCGGCGCTGGTTCCAGCGTCTTCATCTTGCGCAAACCCCGCAGAAAACGGTGCAATTGCAAAGGTTGCGGCAAAAAGCGCGCTTTTCAAAAACATAGTATCCCCCGCCAAAAATGCCCGTAGCTTACGACGGGAAACGATCATTGTTCAGTGTCTTTGAAACATTTTCTGATGGCGCAGGAATATCCCACGTCATTAAAAAAACTGCGCCGCTGACAAGGCCGACCAGAACCGCTATCGTAATAATTTTCGTAAGTTTTGACATACCAAGATCCCTGTTGTCCCCGCACGATGGGGAATAGCTTTCTTCCTTCATAAAGGATGCTATTCGCCAAGTCCAGCCAGTCGGCGCAGTGCCAGCATTCTGTGCCAAATTTGTGCCACAGCGGGCCGCTGTGTGCCACATGCGCCGCACCGGTTTCAGAGCCTGAATTTGTCATCACATTACGGCCAAACTATGAAGTCAAAATAAAATTCTATCTGTCTAACTGCAAAAAAAACTTGGCGGTTTGCAAGGCGTGTTTATAAAGACTGCTATGCAAGAAAAAAGGAATAAACCTGCGAGCCCCCCAAAGCGACCCCGGAATCAGCCGGCGGCGAACAAAACCATTGTTCTTATTGGGCTGATGGGCGCAGGGAAAACCACCGTTGGTAGGCGGCTTGCCAAAAAACTGGGGCTTGAGTTTGTTGATTCTGATCACGAGATCGAAAAAGCAGCCGATATGACCGTTGCAGAAATTTTTGAAGCTTACGGCGAAGAAGAGTTCAGAGCCGGGGAACGCCGGGTGATTGCCCGCCTGCTGGACGGCACCCCCCAGGTAATAGCAACTGGCGGCGGCGCCTTTATTAATGATGAAACCCGCGAGTTGATCAAAAAAAAGGGCCTTTCCATCTGGCTTGATGCCGATATTGATGTGCTGGTTGAACGCACTTCCAGAAAAGAAACCCGCCCCCTTTTAAAAGAAGGCAACCCGGAAGAAATTCTGACCCGCCTTGCAAAGGCCCGCAACCCCTACTATGCAGAAGCCGACCTGAAGGTTATGTCGGCCGAAGGCCCGCACGACGAGGTTGTTGACAGTATTGTAAAGGCTATGAAAAGCCACCAGAAACAGAGACGCAAAAAGAAAAATGCCTAACTCCCCAAACCCGTTACTGGCAACCGTGCACCTGCCGCTTGGCGACAGGTCTTATGATATTATCATTAAAGGCGGCTTGCTTGATGAACTGGAAACACACCTAAAGCCGCTTTTGAAAGCAAACCGCGTGTTTGTGATAACCGAGACAACCGTTGCAGGCCTTTATGAAAGCAAAGTCGCAGCAGCTCTTGCACGCGGCGGCATTACGGCGCACTGGTTTCACCTTACCCCTGGCGAAGCAACCAAATCTTTTGCCGTCTATGAAAAACTGCTAAATGACCTGCTTGCCTGCAAAATTGAACGCAGCGATGTGATCTTGGCGCTTGGCGGCGGCGTTATTGGGGATCTTGCGGGCTTTGTGGCGGCCAGCTTGCTGCGCGGGATCGATTTTATCCAGATACCCACCACCTTGCTGTCGCAAGTAGACAGCAGTGTTGGCGGCAAAACCGGCATTAACACAGCCCACGGCAAAAACCTTGTTGGCGCGTTTCACCAGCCGCTTGGGGTGCTTATAGACCCTTACGTGCTGAAAACCCTGCCTGTGCGCGAACTGCAAGCAGGCTACGCCGAGGTATTGAAATACGGCCTGATTGACGACCCTACATTTTTCGGCTGGCTGCTGGAAAATGGTAAAACCATGTTTGATACAAGCAGCAACCGCCAGCTTGCCGTACAAACAGAAGCGATAAAAGTAAGCTGCGAGGCAAAAGCCCGTGTAGTGGCAGAGGATGAACGCGAAAGCGGCAAGCGCGCGCTTCTGAACCTTGGCCATACTTTTGGCCATGCGCTAGAGGCAGAATGCGGCTATGATGGCACCCTGCTGCACGGTGAAGGTGTCGCGATCGGCATGGTCATGGCCCTAGATCTTTCTGTGCGCCTTGGCCTTGCAAACCCTGATGAGCGCGACATGCTGATAAACCACCTTAAATCTGTAGGTATGAAATGGTCTGCCGCCGATATTGGTGTGCCACTTGACGCAGGCAAGCTGCTTTCCCATATGGCGAAAGACAAGAAGGCAAAAGCCGGTTCTGTTGGTTTTATTCTGGGGGGTATTGGCAAAGCAGCCATGCACCGCGGGATAGACCTTGACCTTGTGCAGGCGGTTCTGCATGATTCTGTGTGCGGTACAGTAACCCAGTAATTTTTGGAGCACGTTATGGACGGCCTTAGCGCCACCCTTAGTGACAGTCACTTATGGATAACCGGCAGCATCATTCTGGCGCTTTTGTTTCTGTCTGGCTTTTTTTCCGGTTCTGAAACTGCACTGACCGCCGCATCGAAGGCCCGCATCCACAAAGCTGCTAAAGATGGCAGCAAACAGGCCAAGCGGGTTGAAAAACTGATTGAAGACAAAGAACGCCTGATCGGTGCCATTTTGCTTGGCAATAATCTGGTGAACATTCTGGCATCAGCCCTTGCCACCAGCCTGTTTTTGACACTGGCTGGCGAACAGGGTGTGGTATATGCCACCCTTGTCATGACCTTTCTGGTGCTGATATTTGCCGAGGTGCTGCCCAAGTCATACGCGATTGCAAACCCTGACCGGGTGGCGCTTGCTGTTGCATGGTTCATTACCATCATTGTAACCGTGTTTGCGCCTATTGTGACCATGGTACGGCTTATTGTGCGCTTTACCCTGCGCATGATCGGGGTAGATATTTCAGAAATGGGCCATGCGCTTTCAGCGCAAGATGACATTCGCGGCACCATAGACCTGCACCGCCACGAAGGCGGGCTGGTAAAAGAAGACCAGCACATGCTGGGGTCTATCCTTGATCTCGAAGATATCACCGTGCAGGACGTGATGGTCCACCGGTCCAGCATGCAGGCGATTAATATTAATGCCAAACCAGAGGCGATTGTTTCCATTGTTGTGCGCAGCCCTTATACCCGCCTGCCTGTCTATGACGGTAATGTGGAAAATATTATCGGGGTGCTGCACGCCAAAGACGTGCTGCGTGCTATTCGCCGTGCTGGCGGCCAGATGCACCGCATTAATGCCCGCCGCATTATGACCAAACCATGGTTTGTGCCCGAGACAACAACCCTAAAGGAACAGCTGAACGCGTTTCTGGAGCGTAAATCACACTTTGCGCTGGTGGTGGATGAATACGGCGATATTCAGGGCCTTTTATCGCTTGAAGATATTCTGGAAGAAATTGTCGGTGATATTGCAGACGAGCATGACTTTGAAGTGCCCGGTGTGGAAACACTGACAGACGGCTATGTGCAGGTGGAGGGCACGGTTTCACTGCGCGACCTGAACCGCATGATGGACTGGCACCTGCCAGATGACGATGCCACCACAATTGCGGGCCTTGTGATCCACAAGGCCGAGACCATCCCCATTGTTGGCAAAACTTATGTTTTTGATGGCTTTAAGTACGAAATTACATCCCGCAGCCGCAACCAGATCACCGGCCTGAAAGTGAAGAAACTGCGGTAAACATCCCTAAAAGTTTGCCTATTTGGCTAAACAAGATACTGTAGTTATACGTTTAATGTGGGGTGTATAAGACGATGACTGCAGCCAATCTTTATCAAAATCTCCAGCACGCAAAAACCGAAGAAGATGTAAAAGACATTTATATCAAAGCTCTCAGTCTAAAAAGCTTTACCAAGGGGCTGATTGATATTCGCACCAAGGAAATCTGGTTTGAGGCGAAGGACAAGGGTGGCACATCCACCTATGCCATGTTCACGCAGTTACTTCATTACGTTCAAGCCGATCTGGACAAAGGCGAACCACTACCACCATTTCTCGCAGTTATTGACTGTGAGAAAGCTGCGTTGATGAAAACATCTGACGTTGTACCGTTTCTTAAAAAGAAAACCATCAAATGGGGAAAATCTGCCAGCCAGTTTCCCAAAGAAGCACTGGATGAGGTCTCAACCCATATCGGGACCCACTTTGTCTCCTTTAAAATATCAACGCACGCTGAAGAGTTTATCAGCACCACCAAAGCCGCAATTAAATCAGGCGATATTATCCGCGCCCAGATCACGCCTGATAACCTGAAACAGGTTTTCGATAAATGGGTCAATATGATTGGGCGGGAAATTACAGGTGTTAGCGAAGATAAATACGCCCTTCTATTCTTTGCCGATATTATGAGTGACGGTACATACGCCACACATGTAGATTTACCCGCAGAATTACTGCACAAAGGTGACAAGCCTGTTTTTACCCTTGAAGGGCATAACTATGACCTAGGTAATATGGAAGGATATCGCCAGTTTTGGGCAATTTACCATCGACCACCCAAAGCCGAATACCGCAATTATTTACTCGAGCGGCGTGACAGCCTTATCCCACTTGATGAACGCAGCTTTAAAGGGGCTTATTACACCCCGCTGCATGTGGTGGATAAGGCTTATGACAAACTCACAGAGACCTTGGGTAAAAACTGGCAAAAAAACTATATTGTGTGGGATATGTGCTGTGGTGTCGGGAACCTGGAAGTTAAACATTCGAACCCGCGCAACATATATATGAGCACACTAGACCAAGCTGATGTGGATGTGATGAGAGCCACCAAAACCTGTGTTGCCGCAACTCGCTTTCAGTATGATTATTTGAATGATGACATTACGGATGATGGGCAAATTGACTATAGCCTGACCAATAAAATGCCTGAAGGCCTTAAAAAGGCCATTGCGGAGGGCAAAAAAATTCTGGTGCTTATCAATCCGCCCTACGCTGAAGCAACCAATTCCGAAAATACAGCCATTAAAGAAAATGCAGAAAATAAAAGCGGCGTTGCCAAAACAAAATTTGCAGCCACTGCTATGACGGAATATGGAAAGGCCCGTAATGAATTATATACTCAATTTATTGCAAGGGTCGCAAAAGAAATTCCAACAGCCACCTTGGCGATATTCAGTACATTAAAATATGTTAATGCACCCACACTTGATATGTTTCGAACCACTTGGCAGGTGAAATACATGGATGGGTTTATTGTGCCCAGTCGAGCTTTTGACGGCTTGAAGGGTAATTTTCCTATCGGTTTTCTGATCTGGAAAACTAATATGGTGACCCCCAAAAAAGAAACTATTACAGAAATATCTGTCGAAGTCTTGGATAAACAGGCTCAACCCATCGGCGAAAAGATATTTTTCAACCCCTCAGATAAACCTTTACTAACCGATTGGGTGGATAGACCTGCAACTAACAATACCAAGGTTGTTCCTTTAAAGAATGCCATCACACCAGCGACAGCCAAGGGAGATCTACGAGGCACAAAATGGGCTGATGGTGCTTTAGCTTGGGTGAACTGTGCAGGAAATGATCTACAAAACGCAGGCAATAAAACCATGATTTTTTCCTCTGGTTATGGGAGCGGACGAGGTTTTTATGCAACCCCAGAGAACTTATGGAAAGCCGCAATCATATTTTCGGTCAGGCGTCTTATAAAACCTACGTGGCTCAATGATCGTGACCAATTCTTACAACCACCTGTCCCTGTATCTGATGAATTCAAGACTGATTGCCTGATATGGATGCTATTTAGCGGCAGTAACCTGACAGCCAGCGCCAACGATCTCGAATGGAATGGTGCAAAATGGTCGATCGTGAATCATTTCATCCCCTATACTGAAGTAGAAGTGGGTGCCCCTGACCGCTTTGAATCTGATTTTATGGCCCAGTACCTAGTAGACAAAAAACTTTCTTTCGAAGCCCTTGCCGTTCTGGATGCTGGCCGCGACTTATGGCAAGAATATTTTTCAAAAACCGATGTTCATAGTGTCCGTGATGAACTTAAGCTCAACCGACCTGATGTAGGCTGGTATCAGGTCCGTAATGCCTTGAAAAAGCGCAATGAAAGCGGTGATTATGTCACCATTGACTTCTCATTGTTTGAAAATGCTTATAAAACCTTAAGCCAGAAGCTGAGACCGCAAGTCTACTCCCTTGGTTTTTTACGTGCCTGACATTATCATCTGTCATTCCCGGTGAGGCAGAAAGCCGAGGGAAGGGAGTCCAGTTTCACTGCCATACTGGGACACCCACCTACGCGGGTGTCCCAGTATGGCACTCAGGCTTACGCTAAGCCTTTTTCCAGTGCGCTGCTCAGGCGGCGAGCAAAAGCTGATGGGTCATCCAGTGTGTCGCCTTCCAGAATACGGGCTTGGTCGAACACCAGCCACACCGGGTCAGTGAGGCTATCAAGCGCGCCCTTGTCGCCCGCTTTATGGGCCAGCGTTTTAATAAGCCCGTGTGAGGGGTTAATTTCCAGCACCTTCGCGGTCACACTATCAAGCTGGTTATGGGCCTTCAGCAAGCGCTCCATCGCCATATCCATGCCGGTGTCAGATGCCACAAGGCAGGATGCGGTTTCTGTCAGGCGGCTGGAGGCGCGCACATCAGACACCTTATCGCCCAGCACTTCTTTCATGAGGGTAATAAGCGTTGTGACCTCGCCCTCTGGGGCTTTGTCTTTTTTCTCAGCCGTGTCAGATTCGGCGATATCGTCAAGGTCACTGCTGCCACGGGTCACTGAGGCAAAAGGTTTGCCTTCAAAATCAGGCGCACCTTGCAGCCAGAAATCATCCACCGCGTCCGGCAGAATAAGCACTTCAAGACCACGAGATTTAAAGCCCTCAATCTGGGGGCTTCTGCGCAGGTTCTTTTCATCCAGACCGGTGATATAATAGATTTTCGACTGCTTGTCTTTCATGCGGGCAACATAATCGGCAAGGCTGGTCCAGCCGTCACCGTTCGTTGATTTAAACCGCGCGAGTTTCAGCAACTGATCGCGGCGGGCAAAATCTTCGTAGATGCCTTCCTTGATAACAGCGCCAAATTCAGTCCAGATTTTTTCGAACTTTTCGGTTTCTTTTGTCGCCAGTGTTTCCAGTTCTCCCAGCACCTTGTTGGTGATCGCTTTTGACATGCGTGCAACAACAGGGTTGTTTTGCAGCATCTCGCGGCTGACGTTCAGGGGCAGGTCTTGGCTATCAACCACACCGCGCATAAAGCGCAGCCAACCCGGCAGCAGGTCTGTGCCTTCGTCAGAAATAAACACGCGCTTTACATACAGTTTCACGCGGTTTTTACGCGCTGGGTCAAACAGGTCCATCGGTTTGGCGGTTGGGATAAACAGCAGGACCGTATATTCCTGCATGCCCTCTACCTTATAATGCAGGCGGTGGGCGGGCTCGTCAAATGCGTGGCCAACATGCTTATAAAACTCGGCATACTGTTCGTCAGTTATGTCTGATTTTGGCCGCGCCCAGATGGCAGAGCCATTGTTAACAACCTTTGCTTCTTCGGCTTCTTTATCAGCCTCATCACCGCCTTTTATGGCTAGTGTAATCGGTACGGCAATATGGTCGCTGTAGGTGGTGACAATGTTTTTCAGGCGGTACTGCTCAAGGAACTCATCAGCATCATCCTTGATGTTCAGCACAATATTTGTACCCTCAGACGCTTTTTCAGCTTCGCCGATCTCATACGTGCCTTCGCCGGTACTGGTCCAGCGCCATGCTGTTGTATCACCCGCTTTTTTTGTGGTTACAACAACACTGTCTGCCACCATGAAAACAGAATAAAAGCCCACACCAAACTGGCCGATAAGCTGCACGTCTTTTTTGCTGTCGCCGGTTAGTTCGTTCACAAAGTTCGCCGTGCCAGAGCGCGCGATGGTGCCAAGGTTCGCGATCAGCTCTTCGCGGTTCATACCAACGCCGTTATCGGCAACCGTGATGGTTTTAGCGGCTTTATCAACCGTGATGGCGATGCCAAAATCCTTGCCGGTTTTAAGGCCGGGGTTGGTAAGCGCTTCATAGCGCAGTTTATCGCACGCATCAGACGCATTCGAGATCAGCTCCCGCAGGAAAATTTCGCGGTCCGAATAAACAGAATGCACCATCATATGCAAAAGGCGCGATACTTCGGTTTCAAATCCCATTTTTTCAGTTTTTGGTTCGGCTGTTGTCTCTGACATATGTATCCTCTGGCCTAACTTCCGTATTGTTCAGGTTTGGTGGATGAAACAGAAAACCTGCTGCATCGCATTAGAAAAATGTTGTCTTCATTTAGGGATTTATCCCGGTGCTTCAAGAGGCAGAGCAGATATGAATCCGGTTATTCTGTTTTTTCGACAATAAAATCGGCCCGGCTGCGGCTTAAAATATCGCTATCCGCAGATGAGAGCCTGTAAACCCAGCCCCGGGTTTTATGGTTGATAGCCCCTGCTTCTGCTGCTGCATCAACAACGGGCATGTCGTCCACAGTGCCCGCACCCTGCTTATGGGCGCTCGTGTCAGCGCTGGCTAAAACCTGCACATACAAGCTACCCCCCATATCAAACAGCTTCAACGACAGCACCAGCCCGTAATATGTTGACAGCTCCACCACACCAGCAGGATCAACAAGCGGGTTTGCAAGCTCTTTCACATCATCAAATGAAAGGCTTGTGATCACCCGTGCCGGTTCGCTCAATTTCCAGGTGGCAGCGGCTTCTTCGCCAGCCCTCAGGCCCTGCACTTTATAATCGCTTTCGCCCTGCTTGCGAGTAAGCCACACCCCGCCCAGTGATACATCGCGCACGCGGGCATCATCGATCGACAGCAAGGTTTTATCAAGCCATGTAGCTGGGTCGGCCGACGCATCTTCCAGCCCCGTTACCAGCCACGAGCGGGTGTCGGTTTCTTGCACAATATAGGTGAGCGAACGACCAGACGCATTGCTTGCGCGCTTGCCCATTTTGAAATGCAGAAAATCTTTGTTGTCAGAGCTTTGCAAGCTAATGCTAACAGCTTCAGCGGCGAGGCCCAGCACATCATATCTGTCTGCGTTTGATGTTTTCGGTTCCCGGCGTTTTGACAGTGCCAGCCCTTTCAAGAAAGCTGTCACAGTTTCCGTTTCTGCCGGATAGCCACCGCGCTCCTGAACCCGCCACACAGCACCGTCTTTCACAAGCGTGGTGGTGGTGCCCGCCTGTTTTAATGTTACAGTAGTCGTGTCATTAATCTTGTCGACCAGCCCTTCGAATGTGGGTTCGCCGCGCCCGCCCTGATCCAGCGCCGGGTCTTCGCCAAACATGATCCAGATTGCCGCCATAATGGCAACAAGGGTGGCATAGCCTAGAATATTGGTAATGCGTTCAGACATGAAATTTTTCGCAGTCATATGTAATTATTGGCCCTGATGATTGCATTTTATATATCACTCGGCAGTACGGCGGCGCAGCAGCCAAAGCCTGATAAGCACGATGAGGATAATCAGGACCGGTACCAAGGCAATGTTGATAAAGGCAAGCCATTTGCCAAGCCCGACAATTTCTGCGCGTAGGCTGCGGTTTACTTCCCGAAGCGCTTTTCTGGTTTCCAGCAATTGCCCCCGGAAGCCTTCTATCTCTGCTTCCTGCTCGGTTGACAGAATAGCGCCGCCTTCTGGCTCTTGCGCTTCCAATTCAGAAATACGCATTTCTGTATTCTGAAGCTGTTTTTGCAGCGCTTCTTCTTCTGCCAGATATTTGGTTTCTGCCTCGCGCCGCAGGCTATCTACCACTGTGAAAGGCCGCTTGGCAATGCCGCGCCCCCGCAGGCCAAGCAAAGCCTCTGACCCCACGATATGCTCGGCCAGATTTAAAATAAAACTGCCATTACCGGCAATAGGCACCACAATGCGCTGGCCGAGCAGTTCCTGCAACTGCACCCAGAAACGATCATCAAAAATATCGGTATCGGCTGTGAGCACGATGTTGATATCCCCTTCTGATACCGATGGATTATTCACAGGCCCAGCATCTGCTGCTGCTTTATCAGAGAAGGCCGTTTTTGCAGGCCCACTCACCCGCGCAGAAAGCGTATAGGAAATACCCGTTGGTTTCAGGTCTTTTAAAAGCCGGTCAGGCTCAGGCATGCCAACAGCACGGCTGGCATCAAACAGCATCGAGGCAGCGCTTGTTGTTACAAGCGGCTGAAACTGTGTTGTTGCACCGTCGAGCTGCTCCAACACACCGCTGGTGGCAAAATTAAGGTTATCAATTGACCCGGTTACAATATCGTCGTCTGTCATGAATTCATGGTTGATACCAAGCCAGAAAACATAATCTTTCACGCTGTCAGGGCCAAGGCCGCCCATTTGCACACGCTGCGCCAAGGCAGCATCCCCCACAACCTTACCCTCTGGCATAGCAACACCCCAAGCGCCAAGAAGCGGGCCAAGCGTTGAGGCACTGGGCGCATAAGCGCGCGGGTTTGCCGCTTCTGCATGGGGATCAAGAAAAATAAGTGCCCGCCCGCCTTTTAGAACATACTGGTCGATCAGGAAAAGCTGATCATCATTCAAGGCTGGTGGATGTACCACCATCAACACGTCAGTTTCTGCCGGAATTTCGCTAAAGTCTTCTGCGATTTCCTGCAAATTAAAAAATTCGCTAAGCTGCTCATACAGTACATAAGGCTGTGCCCTGCCAGACATCATGGCCTCAGCACCGCCGGGGCCAAACTGCATGGGCAGGCTGGTCAGAAGTGTCAGGTTTTTCTTGGTCGCAGTATTAAACCCGGCAATCAGTTTCACCAGATCATATTCCAGAAACTTTTCCCGCTCTGTTGTAAAAAACGGTATCACAGCCTCACCGTCAAGGCTGTTACTGGCTTTCAGCCCCATGTAAAGCGTGGAGCCATCGGCCATAGGCACACCTTTAAGGCCTGCGGCTACTGCATCATCTTCAGCTTCTGAAAATGGCTCTGGGTCAATGACCGATAGTTTAACCATCCCGTCACTAGCTGCCACAACAGCGCGCAGTGTATCTTCCACCCGCTTGCCGTACCCAAGCAACTGGCCATAAGGCGCCGCCAGATTACGCGAAAAGTAATATTCCAGCACCACAGGCTCATCAAGCGAGGCCAGCAGGGTTTCTGTGCCGTCCGACAGCGTGTACAGATTATCGGCTGTAAGATCTAGTTGCCAGCCCCGCAAAAAGCGGTCTGCGAGTACAGTTAATGCCAAAAACAAAATAACCGCCATGGTAATTTGCCCGGCAGGCCGGTTCAATAATCCCTTAAAAAGGCTAGGCTTTGCCATTATCCAGCCTCCCGCTTTGTTTCAACCACAACATAATTGATCCATAACCATAGGCTAATCACGAGCGCAAAATATAAAATATCGCTAAAGGCCACCACACCCTTTTGCAGGCTGTCAAAGTGGCTCAGCATCGACAGGTTTGCAACCGCCAGAACAAAGGCCTCTGGTGCCCATGCTGTAAACACATCCAGCACCATAGGAAGACCAGACACCAAGAACAGAAAACACACAGTTACCGAAAGGATAAAGGCCACTACCTGATTTTTGGTAATGGCAGACAAAGCCGAGGCTATCGCCAGATAGCTGGATGCCATGAGAAGCGAGCCAACATAGCCTGTGATAATAATACCGTTATCAGGATCACCAAGCCAGTTTACCGTTAGCCAGATAGGGAACGTCAGCAACAAGGCAAGGCCTGCAAAAGCAATGGCTGCCAGATATTTGCCTATCACCACGGCAGGCAGCGGTATTGGCAGCGTTAAAAGCAGTTCAAAGGTACCACTGCGGCGCTCCTCTGCCCAAAGCCGCATGCCAATAGCGGGCATTAGAAACAGATAAAGCCAAGGCTGGTACGCAAAAAAGGGCATCAGGTCTGCTTGCTCGCGCTCGTAAAAGCCGCCAATATAAAATGTAAACAGACCTTCAAGTACCAAGAATATTACTAAAAACACATAGGCAACCGGCGACAGAAAATACGATTCAAACTCGCGGCGCAGAATGGTGCACACAGCAGAATGGAATGTCATATTATACCTCCCCCTCTGTTAGGTGCCGGAAAACATCATCCAGCCTGCCACTATCAACAGAAAACTGACTAACCCCCCAGTTACTAACAGACGCAACATCAGACACAATAGACGCGATATCAGAGCGGCCCCGCGCAATAGCTGTTAGCCTGACATTGTCACCTTCATTAATAGCTTCCACGCTTTCAATTGCCTTAATAGATTTCAGCGCCACAGCCGCTTTTTCTGCCTCAGCTTTTGGCAAGAGCAGCGTAACCGCATTTTTGTAACGCGACTGGGCTTTTAGCTCCGACGGGCTACCGTCCGCCACAACCATGCCCTTGTTAATAATAACGGCCCGGTGGCAAATGGCTTCCACCTCTTCCAGAATATGGGTTGAGATAATAATAGCCCGGTTAACCGACATGGCCTCGATCAAGCGGCGCACCTCGTGCTTCTGGTTTGGGTCAAGCCCGTCTGTCGGCTCATCCAGCACCAAAACATCTGGCGCATGCAGAATAGCCGCCGCAAGCCCTACCCGCCGTTTGTAGCCTTTTGACAGGGTTTCGATCCGCTGTTCCATAACGTTTGATAGATGAACAGCACCCGCCGCGCTTTCAACAACATCCATAATTTCAACTGCGGGAATATTGTGCGCTGCGGCAATGAACTTTAGAAAGGAACGCGGTGTCATGTCACCGTAAAGTGGCGCCCCTTCCGGCAAGTATCCCATATGGCTTCGGGCTTTCAGGTTCTCTGTCGACATGGCTTCACCGCAAACATAGGTTTCACCCTCTGTTGGGGTCAGGAAGCCCGTTAGCATTTTCATGGTGGTTGTTTTACCCGCGCCGTTTGGCCCTAGAAAACCAAGCACTTCACCCTTTTTAACCTGCAGGCTAATACCATTAACCGCTTTCAGGGGTCCGAAATGCTTTGTTAGGTTACGCGCCTCAAGTAAGACGTCCATATAACTCTATCCCTTTTTGCCATTCAGGTATTTTCACAAGCCTCCAGATTGAGGCTTTGACCCTAGATAATGCGATTACCCCTTCCATGCAAGTCTGTTAACATAGAAGCAAACCATCGTTGTAGGGTGAAGGGGGCTTAATTGTTTTTATGGGAATAGAAACTGGCCCGGTTGCTGTAGGGGTCGGAGATGAGGGGGCTAGGGTTCATGCCTCCGAAACAACCGGGCCAGTCGAGGCCAACATCCATATATGGCACCTGCATTAAGGCACGCAAAAGGCCCAAATACGGCAACAATATGATTATTGTACTTATCTCTTAGCGGCGTGTAATATCGCCAGAACCCTGTACTTCTGTGTGCAGGTCAGTCGGGTTGCCGTGAATGTCAATGTCGCCCGATCCCCGCAACTTCAGATCCGCACTGTCGCGGGCATAAAGGTCTATATCACCAGAACCTCTAAGATTGGCAGTGGCTTTGGCACACTTCATCGAATCTGCTTCCACATCACCAGAGCCTTTGAGGTCTACATCAATAGACTGACATGTGCCTTTCAAACGTATATCGCCTGAACCTTTAAGCGCAACAGACAGCAATTCAGCATCAAGGCCCTTAATGTTCAGATCACCAGAGCCAGTCAGCATTAGGTCCAGTTTCTCTGCGGTGAAACCTTCGGCAAGCATATCGCCCGAACCTTTAAGCTTCATGCCGTCAAGCACAGGCAATATAATATCAACCCGCATAACCTTAATGTTCCTGAACAGGCCTGATTTCATATCAACAACAAGGATGCCGTCTTTGACCGTGGTGGTAAGCTTATCAAGGATGCCTGTATCCGCCGTAACCGTTACCCTTTGCTGGTCACCGTGCGTGATATTCACATCCATAGCGCCCTGCAGTTCAACTCTGGTAAACGCAGCAACCGCGCGTTCCTCAGAAGCTGTATCTTTACCAAAAGCAGAAACAGCAATAAGGCTAACAGCACAAATCACTGCACCAAGTGCACGTTTATTCATTGTCTTTGCCCTCACCCTTTAGGTCAATACTACCTATGCCGCTTACTTTTTTGCGCACATCGGCAGGAGAACCATAAATATCAACTGCACCAACGCCGCTTACTTCGGCGTCAACAGCTTCGCTGGCAAAAACACTGGCATCACCGGCGCCGCGCACCTTGATCGCGACAGATTTACATTTAAAATCGGTAGCTTCAATGTCGCCTGCACCCTTAATTTCCATTTTAAAGGTGTTACATGTGCCTTTCAGCTTCACATCAGCCGCACCCTTCACATCCAGCATAAAATCATCGGCATCAAGGTTTGATAACGTGCCATCCACCGCGCCTTTAACATCAAGCTTTTCAAGGTTTGGGAGCTCAATTGTTATCGTGACATCTTCATTGCCCCAAAACGTATTTTTACGGCCATGATCTGTATCAATTGTGAGGGTATTACCAGTTACGGTCGTGCTGACATGCTCGTGGTAATCGCTTTCGGTTTTTACCACAACATGCTGGTCTTTGCCTGCCGTCAACTTAAGGTCAAGCGCGCCTTCAATTACAATTGTGGTAAAGGCAGGCAAATCACGGGTAATGCTGGTTTCATCAGCAAATAAGGCTGGGGCTGTAAGGGCACACATGAGGCAAATTGCTGCCAGTGTGCGTGCGCCCCTGTAGTAAGAATGGAACTTCTGCATGGGTCATATCCTCTTTTTATGTTCTGTCGTATAGCGGCTTATGTTTTTTCCCTGCCGCCTGCGCTTTTTATCCCATTTTATGGCCTTTTCGTCAATCGATAACATAGGCCACACCATGGGCCACAATATGGCCCCTAAACCCACAAGCTTGCAAAACAATTCATTTTGCAGCACACTGCGGGCAGAAGAGGTGTGGATGGACGATATAATTACGCTCTCTGGTAACGGCCTTAAGGCAAACGACTCTGGCGCACAGCACCACGCTGTTGCGGCACCCCAAAAAGCAAACCCAACAGTTTATTTTATCCGGCATGAACTGGGGACAATTCTTAACATATATGGCCGCATGGTTGCAGCAGGCATGTGGCACGATTATGCGATTGACCATATGGCTGATATGGCTATTTTCTCGGTTTTCCGGCGCGCCAGTGAAATGCCGCTTTATAACATTATCAAAGAACCTGCCTTGGCAAACAAACAAGGCATGTGGCGGATCACAAACACCAGTGGCCAAATACTGAAGCGCGGAAAAGACCTTGCTATCATGATGCGGTATTTTGACCGTCAGACCCTAAAAGCCATATAATCAATCAACCTTGACAGACGCAGCACCCCATGACAAAAGACCGGCAGGCAAGTGGCCGCCTGCTGTCTGCGCCCCATGGGTATAGTGAAGGCCATACTTGAAATATTTCGTCTTAACCGATTAATCGGCCAGTTGACGGCAATGCAGACCCCTCAAATAACAGCGCCGTTTACGGATGTATAAAGATGAAAGAGCATACAAAAAATGCCAAAGCCGGGGCAAAGCGCCTTCGTGCTTTTATGGCAGACAAAGATATAGCCCTAAGCCACAGTGACAGCCTTGAAGCTATCGCCCATATTGAAGGCTACCGCGACTGGAACACACTCAGTGCGCATCTCCCACCAACAGGCGCATGTGCGGTGCCAACTGGCACACTATGCAATAGTTTTCCTGTACAGGTGGGTAGCAAGGTAAGCGGCCTTTATTATGAGGCACCTTTCGAAGGCACCCTTTTAGGCCTTGAACAAACCATAAATCCGGCAGTGTGGCGTGTAAAACTGCAATTTGACGAGCCGGTAACACCTCCCGCCATGACCCGCATTGGCCTTACACGCCGCAGGGTTCAGGGCAGCATTAACAAAGACGGTATTTCGGTAAACCTGCTCGGCAAACCCGACGGGCATATAAGAGTGTATCTAAACACCCAATAAGCCCAAGTCACGACACGAAACCTTACAGCCCTGACATAAAATTCAGGGCTGTATCCATCGGTTCCACTGTAACCGGGCCGTAACCCACAAAATCACCATCAAGCTGGACCGGGCTTGTACCGGTGCCAAGGCTTAAAAACCCCTCAGTTATAACCCGTGTGTTGCCGCGTGTATCAAGTGGCATCGCTGCAATAAGCAATTGATCGACCGCACGGGGCATAGCGCCCGCTTTGTTAAACATCAAACACGCCATACCCTTCGTATTATGCCGGGTTTTACGCGTAAGCGTAAAAGGGCCTGCATAGCGCCTGATATTAGCAGCAACAATCCATGCAGATACACCTTCCTCTGCCTCCCCCTCGGCACTACGGTATATCCACGGCACAGAAGGCATTTTCTCCTCTGCAAACAGGGTTTTAAGGATGGCTGGTGCAAAGGCCGCCCGGCCGAACCGTAGCTTATACCCGGGGTTAATATGGGTCAGGACAGCGGCATCAAACCCCACCCCCACCCAGCACAGGCCAATTGATTTTTTACCGGGCAAGCCAACAGCAAAAGGGTAAACCGCTTCAACCGCATGCCCGCAAAGGAGTTGGGCTGTATAAGCCGCAGACTTACGGCCAAACCTGATGTAACCCAGTTCCCGCGCCAGTACATTTGCCGTACCTGTCGGGATAATGCCAATAGGCAACGGGGAGCCAACAAGCCCTTCGGCCACCTCGCGAATGGTGCCGTCGCCGCCTGCCGCAACAATAAGGCCGCTGATACCTTCATCAGCACACACCCGCGCCAGCGTTACCGCATGCCCTGCATACTGGGTAAAGATCAACTCCACCTCGCGGCCTGCCGCTTTCAAATGGGCAATCGTGGCATCCAGAAACGGTCTGCTACGCTGGCCAGCCATCGGGTTGCTGATAATGGTAATTCGGCTGTTATGTGGCAATGTCATAATACCCCGTGGTAGCTGATTTGCACGCTCGTTACTTGACCGTGAAATGTGACAAAACCATGAACAAACCTGCATATTGCAACTTTGTGAACAAAAAACCGTGATAAGCTTGACTTAACCAGACCACAAGTGTCACAAAAACATCCGTAAAGCAAATGGCTGGAACATATGAGAAAACTTCTGGTGATGATGATAATCGTTGCGCTGGGCAGCATGCAAGGGGCCACCTTTGCAGCGCCTTTGAGTGTGCACGATAACCACGCCAGCATGCAAACATTAGATGCGCCTCATGCTATGCACCAACAAACACCCGCCAAAACCGCCGCCGCAACCGCAGAAAACCATGCCTGCTGCGACAAGGATACATCGTGCCAGTGCAATACCGGGTCGCGCTGTCATGTGGCCCAAATATTTGATACAAGCGCGGTAAACACGGAAATATTCGGCCTTAAACAAGGGCATGAACAACGCAGGTTTAAACTTGCGGATAGTGGCTATATATACGGGTTCGCCCCCCCGCCCAAAGCCTGAAAAGACTAACAAAAACCATACCCGGCATGCGCTGCATGCTGGTTGATTTGTTTTCTTTTACAGGAATACCTAATGAAATATTTTTTTAAAACGGCTTTCTTAGCCCTGCTACTCATGGCTGCGCCCCTAACAGCGCATGCAAAAATTGTGGAGTATGAACTCGACATAGATACAGCAACCGTGAACTTTACCGGCAAACCGGTTGAGGCCCTAACCGTTGGCGGCGGCATTCCTGCCCCGCTTATTACAGCGCGTGTCGGCGATACCCTGCGGGTTACTTTCCATAATAAACTCAATACCGCGAGCAGTATTCACTGGCACGGTGTTCTGCTACCCAACGAGCAGGACGGCGTATCCTTTCTAACTACAACCCCGATTGCTGCCAAAAGCAGCCACACGTTTGAATATCCGATAAAGCACAAAGGCACCTTCTGGTACCATAGCCACACAGGCCTGCAAGAGCAGCGCGGGGTTTACGGCCCGATTGTGTTTTACCCGGAAACCGGCGAAGAAGAATATACCGAAAAAGTTGTTGTTCTGTCTGACTGGACCGACGAAAACCCGCACCATGTGCTCGCCAATATTAAAAAAGACGGTGATTATTACGCCCTTAAAAAAGACAGTGTCCAATCATGGGGCAAAGTGATAGCCCACGGCTGGTCTGCTGTGAAAAACAGGCTCTCAGGCGCATGGACCCGCATGGGGCCTATGGATATATCTGATGTTGGCTACGATGCGTTTCTGGCAAACGGACAGAGGCAAAGCGGCTTTAAGGTTTCGCACGGCAGCAAGGTAAAATTACGCATCGTGAACGCGGCAGCCTCTAGCTATTTCAACATTGAATATGCGGGTGGCCCCATGACAATTGTAGCAGCCGACGGGGTGGACGTGCAACCCGTTAAAGTGCAGCGTATCCGGCACGCTATTGCCGAAACCTATGATGTGATTATCGATGCGCCGCACCGAGGAGCCGCTGAATTTAGGGCAACATCAGAAGATGGTACAGGCTATGCCAGTATTTTCATTGGGCCAGACCCAGAAGGCACAATCAAGCATGCGCCAGATATTCCAAAACCAGACCCTTTCGCTGTTGACCACAGCATGCACGGCGGTATGGAGGGTATGGACCACGGGGCAATGGAACACAGCGCCACGGACAGCGGCGATATGGCAGGTATGGATCATGCTGCGATGGGCCACACTATGCCACAAGAAGCACCGAAAGCACCGGCACCCATTGATCACAGCAAAATGGACCATGCAGCCATGGGGCACACTATGCCGCAAGCCGCACCGCTCGCGTCAGGGGAACCCATTCCCTATATGACAGACTATGAACCGCTTAAATCTGTAGAAGAATCGAGCCTGACAGCAGGCAGGCCAGAGCGCGAAGTGGTCCTTACCCTGACAGGCAACATGGAACGCTATGTCTGGGGGTTTGACGGCAAAACACTGTTGGAATCAGATAAAATCCTGATCAAACGCGGTGAAAATGTTCGTTTTGTTTTGAAAAACGACACCATGATGCACCACCCTGTTCACCTTCACGGCCATTTTTTCAGAGTTATCACGTCAGCGGGTGCCTTTAGCCCGGTGAAACACACTGTAAACGTGCCGCCTATGGGCCAAGTGATTATTGAGTTTGAAGCAAACGAAGAAAAAGATTGGTTCTTCCACTGCCATAACCTTTACCACATGAAAACTGGTATGGCGCGCGTCATTTCCTATGAAGGGTCAAGCACCTATAATGATGCTACCAGAGCAAAGCTTGCCGCTAACCCCTGGTTTTACCGCGGCGATATAACAGCAACCAACGCTGTGAGTGCCGTGAACCTGCGCATGTCAAACACCCGTAATGCTTTTGAGGCGGATTTTGACTATGGCTTTGATGAAAAAGGCTTTGAAGGCAAAGCCACGTATGAGCGCAGCATCAACAAGTTTTTTGACCTCTACGGCGGTGTGCGCGTTGAGCGCCATGAAGTGGGTGAGCCAACCGAAACACGCGGTATACTTGGTGCAAAATATGTCCTGCCGCTCTTGATCGAAGCAGAAGTTGAGATAGACAGCAAAGGCGACATAACCGCCGGATTTGAATCTGAGCTGCAGCTTACAAAGCGCCTGAAGTTTGAATGGGAATGGGAATATGATTTTTCTGATAAGGAAGACGAATATACCCTTGCGCTTTCATACGAACTATCAAAACGCTGGCTCATAACCGCCCGACACGACAAAGACCACGGCACCGGTGCTGGCATAAGAGTAAAATTCTAACCCCGCACCAGTCCTATAAAAACAAGAATAGCAGGCCGTAACTTTTTGTTTCGGCCTGCTTTTTTATTCCACGCCTGCTATCAGCTATTGACAAAATATTAACCATTATACCAGCATAGTCTGAGAAGCACGATCAAGTGCAGGTGGTAGGTATAGGTATGAAAAAACCATGGGTTCGCTGCAAAATGCATCGTTTCATGGCAGCAAAATTCCTTTTGCTGTTTTTACTACTGTGTATGATCATAGATACGGCAACAGTAGAGGCCGCCCCCCCCATACCCAACAAAGACATAACACCCTCGCATGTATTTCAAGCCAGCAGGCATGCCCTTGCTGAGCTTTTGCCTCTGATAGAGGCCCGCCGCATCACACCCAATGTTCGCAAAACATCGATGGCTGAACGCATGCCCCGCCATGTCTGGCAAAAAGCCCGCGAAGTCTTAATAAAAATACAGTACCTTCAAGCGCGCGAGGGCATTCCGCCGCTGGCCCTGCCGCCTTCCTACACAGGCGACATTGCCCCTTCTGACGTCAAAATACTGGTTGATGCCGCCTTTGATGCGCTGCGCACAATTCGTGAAAAAGAAGGGCTATCCCAACCCGACTATGCACGCTTTCAAGCAGGTAAAACCCCGACCGATGTTTATCAAAATCTTTCCATTCTTAGCTTGCTGCTGGACACTATTTTGAAAACCAGCATTACACCTTCTGATGTCTACAGGGTTGCACAGTCTGTGAATGACGTGCTGCACCAAATATACGAAATAAAAGGGTTAACAGCCCCTAACGCTAACGCCTCCAATATTAGCGGCAAGAGCCCACGAGATGTTTATCGTCTATCTCTTGAATTGATGAGAAAACTAGACCGCCTGACCCGGACACCGGGCTATGCCATACCGGGCGGCGTTGTGATATTACAACCAATCGCGGGCAGAATAACCCCGTCTGATGTTATCAATGCACAGGAAAGTATTTTGGCAGATGTGCAGGCCATGGGGCTTAGTATTATGGGTGTGAAACCTATTGAAATTCCCCATTTTGAAACCGGCAAAATTCCATCAGATGTATACAGGCTGTGTCTGGAAGCCATTACCTTGGTGGAGGGCCTACAGTGAAAAGTGCCCTTAACAGCCATGCTCTAACGTATTTTCCTTTCATTATAGGCTGCTACGCTGTGCTGCTATCTATGATGGTTATGGCGGGTTGGTACACCCATACTATAGCCCTTATACAGATTATGCCGACATGGGCACCCATGCAGTTTAATACGGCTCTCGGTTTTTTACTGGTGGGCGCAGGGCTTATCGCCACCGTTCTAAACCAGCAGAAAGTTGCCGTAGGGGCTGCAACAGTATCTGTGCTGCTTGGGTTGATTACGCTTTTTCAATATATAACCGGGCTGGATACGGGAATTGATGAACTGTTTGTAAAGGGCTATATTCAGACAGAAACCAGCCACCCTGGTCGTATGTCGCCCAGTACAGCAATTTCGTTTATTTTTGCCGGCAGCGGACTACTTGTTTTTCATGCGCGTATCCCAACAGAGATTAAACGCTATAGCCTGCTGTCGCTCGCTATTGTCCTTTCTTTACTGGGTGCAGTTTCTGTCTTTCGCTATATACAGATTGCTGGCGGTTATTATGTATGGAGCAGCTTTGTACCCATGGCTATTCACACCGCCTTTACTTTTATGGTTATTGGCTTTGCGCTGTTTTGTTATAATCAAAAAATCGACAAGCCTTCTGGGGGCATTGCCAAACGCATAAAAGACCAGTTCCCCCCATGGCTCATATGGGGGCTGATTACAGTATCTCTTAGCCCAACACTTTTAAATGTGATGGGGATCAATTTTGCCTCCACCCCATACTTTTTTAACCTAACCGAAATTGCCAGTTGGGGCTTGCCGCCAAAAACAGTGCAAACCGAAATATACTATGCTGTTTCCGGTACTTTTACCCATGCGTTTCTTGACTGGAGCGCCGTCATGATTGCCTGTATTACGGCGGCAATGGCTTTTGTGTACTACCAGATAAAACAAGATGTCACCTTGCCAGTTATTGGCCTTGTCATGATGTGTTCCGGTGCCCTCGATGCCTTCCACATTCTAGCGGTAACACAGCTGATCGGCACTTATTCTAATAGCCCTGATATCCCGCCCTTTACATGGGCGGTTGCACGTTTCTTTCACACCACAATAGTTATTTTTGGGCTTGTTCTTCTGCTATGGCATCACCGCAGGAACAACAAAAACAGCCACCGCCAGCAAGTAATCCGCTTACTTGCTATTATTGCGGTCACGGCTTTTCTCTTTGCCATTGTAATGGTGGTTTATGTGATAACAAGCGATGCGCTGCCACAAACACAGTTTCCGTATAACACTATAAAACGCCCCTACGATCTGGCACCGCTGCTTATCTCGTTGGTTACTATCCCACTGGTTTGGAGGCTATATAAAACCAGACCATCGATATTTACGGCCAGTATGGTTTTAGCAGTGCTGCCTGAAATTTTGCTCGGCGCACACATGACCTTTGGCTCTGCCCGCATTGTCGACAACCATTTCAATATTGCGCATTTTCTGAAAACTGTGTCGTACCTTGTACCCCTCACAGGGTTACTGCTCGATTATATAAATACAAACCAACAACTGAAAGTCGAGATCCGTAAAAACAAGGCAATTCAAAAAGAATTATTGATCGCAAAAGAAAATGCAGAAACAGCTAACCAGCTAAAATCGGAATTTCTGGCTAATATGAGTCATGAAATACGCACTCCCATGAACGGCGTTATTGGTTCCGCCGGCCTCTTGATGGATACAAGCCTGTCACGGCAGCAAAAGCACTATGCTGATACAATCTTGACATCAGCCGATTCACTTCTAGGTGTGATTAACGACATTCTTGATTTTTCCAAAATCGAAGCAGGGAAACTCGAATTCGACCATATTCCTTTTGATATGTTGGAACTCACGACCAGTGTGATAGAAATAATTTCCCCCAAGGCTGCTGAAAAAAAGCTCGACCTGTTGTTACACTTCCCAGATGATATCGAGCGTTTTGTATTGGGCGACCCAGGCCGGGTACGGCAAATTTTCCTCAATCTCTTAACCAATGCTGTTAAATTTACCGAAACCGGGCATATTGTATTACGGTTTCTCAACTCAACCTCTATTAACGGCAAGGTGTTTTATACCATCGAGATTGAAGACACTGGCATCGGTATTGCAAAAAACAAACAGAGCCGTATTTTCAATAAGTTTGATCAGGCAGATACATCTACCACACGGCAATATGGTGGCACCGGCCTTGGTCTGAGTATTTGTCAGGATCTGGCTAAAGTCATGCAGGGCGAACTAACGGTTCAAAGCACTGTAAACAAAGGATCTGTTTTCTCCGTGACCTTCTATCTCGACCCTGACCCAGACACCACACAGCGGCACAATGAAAAGACCCGCCTCAATATTGGAAATGATTTTCCATATAACCTGAAAGTGCTGGCGGTTGATGATAATAACACAGCGCTAGAAATTATTACCGGGCAACTGGCCCCCTATAATGTAAGGCTTACGCTTGCGACCACGGCTACGCGGGCTCTTACTACGCTTATTGAGGCCAGCAAAGCAGGGGCGCCGTTTGATATTCTGCTGACAGATTACTGTATGCCAGATATGGACGGTATTGATCTGGCCGCCGCCGTTCAGGAGACACCTGAAATTGCCGATACCCTAATGGTTATGGTTTCCTCAATACCAGCAAAAAATGACGATACCAAAATGAAAAAATATGGTTTTGCCGGGTACCTGACTAAGCCTGTTTTCCCACATGAAATTCCCCGCATGTTGAAAACCATATGGGAACAATCCAGAAACATAGGCCCTAAACACCTGATTACGCGCTATAACATGCTTGAGCACAGTAAAGCTGCTGTACCTGCTGAAGAAGCAAAAGAGATTACACTGAAAAATTGCAGCGTTCTTTTAGCTGAGGACAATACCGTAAACCTGATGATAGCCACCAGAATGCTTGAAAAGCTTGGCTGCCGTGTCACCCCGGCTGGAAACGGCAAGGAAGCGCTCGAGCAGGTTTCAATGCGCACCTTTGATATGGTATTAATGGACTGTATGATGCCTGAAATGGACGGATATGAAGCCACACAGGCCATCAGAAACCGCGAAAAAGAAAATGGTTTACCCCGGCTAACCATTATTGCCTGCACAGCAAATGCCATGAAAGGTGACATGGAAAAATGCCTTGATGCCGGTATGGATGATTTTATCTCCAAACCTATAAATTATAAGGCTCTCGCGCCCATTATGCAAAAGTGGCTCCCCAAGAAAATTATGAATACTTCAGGGGCAGCCGTAAAAGCAAAAATGATTGATACAAGCATCTTGATTGCCCTTGAGGAACAAACCGGCAGTGTGTACAAGGATGTTGTTCAAAGCTATCTGGAGTTTTCCGAAAGCTCGCTTGCAAACCTGCGTGCATTCCTCGACGCAAAAGACGCCAAAAATATACAGGCTATTATGCATGCCTTTAAGTCTAGCAGTGCCTCACTCGGTGCCACCAGAGTTAGTATCCTTGCAAGTGAACTGGAGAAAACGATCAGGGAACGCGGCCTAGATAGCACCGGCACCCTGATGCAGGAATTTATAGATTCGTGCAAAACTGCTCATACCGAATTGCAGGAATTTATAGCCTAAAGAGATTGTTATAAAACCTTTTGACCTTACATATTCTCTGCGACCCAAAAGTAATCATTTTGCCCGGGCAACGGTTAAATTTATGCTGTGAAAAATGGTGCTGCTGAAGAGATTCGAACTCTCGGCCTCTCCCTTACCAAGGGAGTGCTCTACCCCTGAGCTACAGCAGCACATAGAAGGCAGCGGATATCAGTGAAATACCCGTGCCGCGCCTATTGCCATACGGCGGCTCTGAACGCAAGAAAAACTGTTATTTATTTCATAGTTCCGCCAACAAATTTTCTCTCTTGAATTTATTGCGGATTCGCCACATTTTGACGACATGACAAATAAAGATAAAAACCAGCCACCAGCAGGCGGCCCACCCCCTAAAGTAAAGTCAGCAGATAAACAGGCGAGGCTTGCAGAAGCACTGCGCGCCAACCTAAGGCGGCGGAAGGAACAATCCCGCGAGCGCAAAACAACAGATGGCTCGTGAAAACACACGCCCCCTGCTCTATTAGCTGCTCACCTTATTACCCGCACATTTACCCACCCGGAGTCACCCATGAAAGCCATGGTATACGAAGCCTTTCAAGGCACCCCCACTGTTCGGCACATGCCAGACCCCACGCCCCCGGCGCACGGTGTTGTTGTTAAAGTTCACGCCACAGGGCTTTGCCGCAGTGACTGGCACGGCTGGATGGGGCATGACCCCGATATTGAACTACCGCATGTGCCGGGGCATGAACTTGCAGGCACGGTAGAAGCTGTTGGCGCGCTGGTAACCCGCTGGCATAAAGGCGACCGCGTTACGGTGCCCTTTGTGGGCGGCTGCGGTCACTGCGGCGAATGCCGTGCAGGCCACCATCAGGTCTGCGACAACCAGTTCCAGCCCGGCTTTACACACTGGGGGTCATTTGCTGAATATGTAGCGATTGACTATGCCGACACAAACCTTGTGCGCTTGCCTGAGAATATAGACTTCGCGACAGCCGCGAGCCTTGGCTGCCGTTTTGTAACGGCTTTTAGGGCTGTCGCCGACCAAGGCAGGGTAGCGGGCGGCGAGTGGGTCGCCGTGCATGGCTGCGGCGGCGTGGGGCTTTCGGCTATTATGATAGCAAATGCCTTGGGCGCCAATGTGGTGGCCATTGATGTAACCGACGACAAGCTGGCCTTTGCATCAGAAATGGGGGCTGTTGCAACTGTCAATGCCACCGCCACACCAAATATTGTAGAAGCTGTGCGCCATATAACAGGCGGCGGCGCGCATTTGTCCCTTGATGCCCTTGGGCACCCGGCAACATGTTTTAATTCTATTAGTAACCTCAGAAAGCGTGGGCGGCATGTACAAGTGGGGCTTATGATCGGTGATCATGCCACCCCGCAGATACCCATGGATAAAGTGGTCGCACACGAACTGGAAATTCTTGGCAGCCACGGCATGCAGGCATATCGCTATGATGCCTTGATGGACATGCTGGCCGCAGGAAAGTTACAACCACAACGGCTAATCGGTGACAGGATAAGCCTTGAGGCCGCCGTGCCTGCCCTGATGGAGATGGACACAGCCATAAGCAAAGGCATTACAGTTATTACCCAGTTCTAGCGGCCACCGCACCAACCCTGTCTATATAGGGTAGAAACTGGCTTGTTTGTTACTAAATAGTGTCCTACAAATCTGACCTATGTATTAAATGAACGCCCGGAGAAAACGTTATGGCCATTATGTCCGATAAATGGATCAGACAAATGTCACAGGAGCACGGCATGATCGAACCATTTGTGGATGGCCAGATCAGGGACGGCAATATTTCTTACGGGCTTTCCTCATACGGCTATGATGCCCGCGTTGCGCCAGAGTTCAAGATTTTCACCAATGTAAACAGCGCGGTTGTGGACCCGAAAAACTTTTCAACCGACAGCTTTGTGGACCGCGATACAGACGTGTGCATCATCCCGCCAAACAGTTTTGCCCTTGCCCGCACCGTTGAATATTTCCGTATCCCGCGCGACGTGCTGGTGATCTGCCTTGGCAAATCAACCTATGCACGCTGCGGCATTATTGTGAATGTCACACCTCTCGAGCCAGGCTGGGAAGGCCACGTAACGCTGGAGTTTTCAAACACCACGCCGCTGCCCGCCAAAATTTACGCCAATGAGGGCGCATGCCAGTTCCTGTTCCTGCAAGGTAACGAACCGTGCGAAACCGCCTACAGCGACCGGGCCGGGAAATATCAGGGCCAAACCGGCGTTACCCTGCCAAAACTGTAAGCGCCTCAAAAACGGCCCTTTTCTGCCTTACTGCAGACACGCAGGACATAAATATAGCTGTTTTTAAACAGCACAAAGGATTTACTATGGAAAAGCTGGTCATCAAGGGCGGCAACAGGCTTGAGGGCACGGTCCAAATAAGCGGCGCAAAAAACGCGGCATTACCGCTTATGTGCACATGCCTGCTAACAGACGAGCCGGTTACGCTAAATAATCTGCCGCGCCTTGCAGACATCACCACCCTGTCTGATCTGCTGAACCACATAGGCGCCACGGTTACAATTGCGGGCGGCAATGCGGGCGGGCACGCAGGCCGAAGCCTAACATTTGATGCCAGCAACATTCACGATACGGTCGCCCCTTATGACATTGTGCGTAAAATGCGGGCCTCTATTCTGGTGCTTGGTCCTCTTGTGGCACGCGCAGGCGAAGCGATTGTTTCCCTGCCCGGTGGCTGTGCTATCGGTAACCGCCCCATCGACCTGCACCTAAAGGCACTGGAGGCACTGGGCGCCCAAATTGACCTTGAACAGGGTTATGTTCGTGCAAGCGCGCCCAAGGGCCTTCAAGGCGGCACGGTGAATTTCCCGTTTGCGTCCGTGGGTGCTACAGAAAATATCCTGATGGCGGCGGCGCTGGCCAAAGGCACCACCACCATTGAAAACGCCGCCCGCGAACCTGAAATCGCTGATCTGGCCGCATGCCTCAATTCGATGGGCGCAAAAATAACCGGTGCTGGCACAGAAACAATCACTGTTGAGGGCGTGGACCGCCTACACGGCACAGATTACACCGTCATGCCTGACCGAATTGAAGCAGGATCTTATGCGGTTGCCGCGCTGATGACACGAGGAAACCTGCTTCTGAAAGGTGCTATTGCCAAACATATGCAGGCAATGCTGGATAAGCTGAAAGAAGCAGGCGGCATTATTACCGTGGAAGAAGGCGGCATACGCGTGCAATCAAACGGGCACATCAAGGGCTTTAATATAGTTACCCAGCCTTTTCCCGGCTTCCCAACAGACATGCAAGCGCAGTTTATGGCGTTGGCGGCTGTTGCTGAAGGCGCGTCTGTTATTACTGAGGCTATTTTTGAAAACCGCTTTATGCACGTGCCAGAACTAACCCGGCTTGGCGCCGATATTACAGTGACAGGTGCCAGTGCAACCGTGCGCGGGGTATCGAGCCTGCGCGGCGCGCCTGTTATGGCAACAGACCTTCGGGCTAGTATGAGCCTTGCCCTTGCCGGGCTTGTCGCGAAAGGGGAAACCCACGTAAACAGGCTCTATCATCTGGACCGTGGCTATGAGCATATGGAAGAAAAATTGCGTAATGTTGGCGCAGCAGTTGAACGTGTGGCCTCATAAGCTTACATTCCGTCTGTAACGGAACACCAAAGGAACCTGCTGGTTTATGAACAAGCCCCTGAAACTGATTGCGCAAAGCGCTGATGACCTCACTGTTATATCTGCTCTCTTGCAGGATATGACCATTCGGGTGGGCGATATTGCGTGGCTGCCTGCTGAAAAACGCCTAGCCTGTATTGGCAACCGTTTTGTGTGGGAGAAAAAGCGCCTGTTCCGCAGGCCAAAAGGCGAACGTATTCGCACAGCATTTCATTTTCGCGGTGTTGAAAAACTCCAATACCAGAATATCGACATCACAAACTCTGAGAGCATTTTAAGCCTCTTGAACATAGAGGCCACTGAAACTGAAAAGAGCACCCAAATTGTACTCAATTTTTCAGGGGGTAGTAGCCTTGCCATAACGGCAGAGGTAATCGACTGTGTTGCCGCAGATGTATCGGATACATGGCAAGCTATTGCCAGACCGCATCATGCCTGATACGACAGAAGCCGCGAACCAAACCGCCTTATTATTCTTGCTATCAATGCCCCGTGGAAATGCCCAATGGAACTGAGTGAAAAACTTGTACTAGCCCTGCCAAAAGGCCGCATTCTGGAAGAGGTTATGCCTCTTGTAAGGAAAGCTGGCATTGAACCCGAAGCCGATTTTGACGACCCGAAATCGCGCAAGCTGGAGTTTGATACCAATATCCCGAATCTCTCGATCATCCGTGTGCGCGCTTTTGATGCTGCCACGTTTGTAGCGTTTGGCGCAGCGCATCTGGGTGTTGTCGGTAACGATGTATTGCAGGAATTTGGCTATTCTGACCTGTATTCACCGCTTGATTTGGATATTGGCCACTGTCGCCTGTCGCTTGCGATGCCGGTGGATGAAGCAGAGGAAGACCCGAAAGAATGGTCGCACATTCGTGTTGCTACCAAATACCCGAATATGACCCGCGAATATTATGCCGAGCGCGGTATTCAGGCTGAGTGTATCAAGCTGAACGGCGCGATGGAACTGGCACCAAAACTGGGGCTTTCGCGGCGCATTGTTGATCTTGTATCCACGGGTGGCACCTTGAAAGCAAACCACCTGAAGGAAGTTGAGGTATTAACCCATATTACCTCGCGGCTTGTGGTAAATAGGCCAGCGTTTAAAACACGTCCCCAAGAAGTAAGTTACTGGATAGAGCGATTCAGAGAGGCAACCCAAGATGGTACAGCGTCTAAATAGCAAGAGCGCAGATTTTGAAGAAAGCTTTAAAGCGCTTTTGGGGGCAAAGCGCGAATCGTCTAGCGATGTGAGCGACACGGTAAAGGCTATCATCGCCGATGTAAAAGCACGCGGTGACGATGCTGTTTTTGACCTGACCGCAAAGTTTGACCGGTTCGATGCTCGCACTAAAGGCATTGCCATTACAGCTGCTGAAGTGGACGCGGCCTGCGAGCAGATAGACCCAGTAACCATGCAGGCGCTTGAAACCGCAGCAACCCGTATTCGTGCTTTCCACGAAAAACAGCTACCAGACGATCTGGATTATATAGACGATGCCGGTGTGCGCCTTGGCCAGCACTGGAAAGCTGTTCAAGCGGCTGGCCTTTATGTGCCTGGCGGCACCGCAAGTTATCCGTCCTCTGTATTGATGAATGCCATCCCAGCCTCTGTTGCTGGCGTGGACCGCGTGGTTATGGTGGTGCCAACCCCAGACGATGTTTTAAACCCGCTGGTGCTTGCAGCAGCCCGGCTAGCTGGTGTTACAGAAATATACCGCATTGGCGGCGCACAGGCTGTAGCTGCCCTCGCCTACGGCACAGAAACCATTGCCCTTGTTGACAAAATCGTTGGCCCCGGCAACGCTTTTGTTGCGGAGGCGAAACGACAGGTGTTTGGCAAAGTTGGTATCGACAGTATTGCAGGCCCCAGCGAAATTCTGGTGGTGGCAGACAATAAAAACGACCCACGCTGGATTGCTGCTGACCTTTTATCGCAGGCCGAGCACGATACCGCCGCACAGAGTATATTGATCACCGATGATGCTGCATACGCCGAACAGGTTATTATGGCGGTTGAAGACCACTTGGCTACCCTTAAACGCCGTGATATTGCGCAGACAAGCTGGACAAATTACGGTGCAGTGATCGTGGTTGATACTTTAATGAACAGCATACCGCTGATAGACAGGCTGGCTGCAGAGCACCTTGAACTGGCCATTGATAACCCGTCAGAAATGCAGGCAAAAATCAGGAATGCGGGTGCCATTTTCCTTGGCCGCCACACGCCTGAGGCGATCGGTGACTATGTAGCTGGGCCAAATCACGTGCTGCCTACAGCTCGAACGGCACGTTTTTCAGGTGGCCTGAGTGTTTATGACTTTATGAAACGCACCACCTTTGTGGGCTGCACGGAAGAAAGCCTAAGGGTTGTTGGCCCTGCTGCCATTCGGCTTGCCGAGGAAGAAGGGCTGGGTGCACACGCACTGTCTGTTGCTATTCGATTAAAACCATAGCAAATATACCGTATGACAAAAAAGAAGCTTATAGATGTAACCTTGGACGAATCCACAATTGTGCGCTGGAGCGCCGATGTGGAGCACGAGCGCCGTATTGCCATCTTTGACCTTCTGGAAGAAAACAGTTTTGACCTCGTGAAATCAGCCGATGATCGCTATGAGGGGCCTTACAAACTGCATTTAGGCACCATAGAAGGCCGCCTTTCTTTTGAGGTCAAAAGTACTGACAATGAGCTTTTAATGAATTTCAGGCTCGCCATGACCCCGTTTCGCCGCATTATTCGCGAATATTTTGCCATCTGTGACAGCTATTATGAAGCGATTAAAACTGCAAGCCCATCGCAGATTGAAGCCATTGATATGGGAAGGCGCGGCCTGCACAACCAAGGCAGCGAGCTATTACAAGAACGCCTAGAGGGCAAAGTGGAAATTGATATGCAAACCGCCCGGCGGCTTTTTACCCTAGTATGTATACTGCACCTTAAAGATGGAAGGGGCCCTCGGTAATGACAAAGCCCCCAAAGAATGTTCTGTTTGTCTGTAACCAGAATGCTGTGCGCAGCCCCATGGCCGAAGCACTTGCCATGAAACACAGCAAACGCCGTATGTTTGTGGAATCAGCCGGGCTGATTGCAGGCGCGCTTGACCCCTTTACCGTAGCTGCCATGGCAGAAGAAGGTTTGCAGATTGAACAACACAAAGCCCAAACCATTGCCGACATTGACCTGCCTCTGTTTGAACTGGTAATCGCCTTAACACCGGAAAGCCACGAGCGGCTTACTAAAATGGTGGGGCCAGAAACCAAGCTGGAATATTGGGCAACACCAGACCCATCAGACGCTGAAGGCACCCGCAATCAGGTGATGGATAGCTACAGGCTGGTACGCGACCACCTCGAATGTCGAATCGCAGACCGCTTTAATTTTAGCAAATAAGCACGCTTGGTTGCATATAGAACACGCTTTCACCCTGCTTTTCCTGCCCCTATTGCCAAAAAACACCAAAAATGTTGCTTTTTTCACGCAACAGCGGCATGTATGGGCGCAAATTTTTTCCGGGCCACGCCAAAGCACCTTCGGCACCCCGCGAGATAGCCACAAACAAGGAGCCCTGATGGCTAAAGAAGAAGTACTTGAGATGCGCGGCACAGTCACTGAACTGTTGCCTAACGCTATGTTCCGGGTAAAGCTGGAAAATGACCATGAAATTCTGGGTCATACAGCTGGTAAAATGCGCAAGAACCGCATTCGTGTTCTTGCTGGTGATGATGTTCTTGTAGAACTGACGCCCTACGACCTGACCAAAGGCCGTATTACTTATCGCTTCAAATAAGATACCGGTGGCTTTATGACCGCCGCCGCGAAGCCTTCTGAAAAGACTGGTCTTATTTTGGCCTCCGCGTCACCGCGGCGGCTACAGTTGCTTGAGCAAATAGCCATTATACCTGCCGCTGTTATTCCGGCAGATATAGACGAAACGCCCCATGCGGGCGAAAAACCAAAAATCTATGCCGAACGTATTGCCGCAGAAAAAGCGACTACTGTTTACCGCGAGCATGCGGGCCATGTGATTTTGGCCGCAGATACAGTTGTAGCATGTGGTGCCCGCATTTTGCCAAAGGCAGAAGACAGCGACACTGCTATTAAATGCCTCAAGCTGTTATCGGGCCGCAGGCACAGGGTTATCTCTGGCATATCGCTGGTGCTGCCCTGCGGCAAGCAGTATGTAAAATCTGTTGCGAGTGTTGTTGCCTTCAAACGCCTTACAGATGCCGAAATCAGCGGGTATATTGCCAGCGGTGAATGGGACGGCAAAGCAGGCGGCTATGCAATACAAGGCCTTGCCGCCAGCTTCGTACGCTTTATGTCCGGCTCTTATAGCAACATTGTTGGCTTGCCGCTGTTTGAGGTGGCTGGCTGGCTTCATACCCATTTGAAAGAAACAGACAAACCATGAACGGCCCTTTTACGCTGATCGATGTTGCCCCCGGATGCTGGCGCAGTTCTGATATTGATGAAGACGGCATGCCTCTTAGCCTGCGTTTCCATGATGATATTAGCGTTAGCCCGCTTGATGCGATTTATACCGCCCGTGTTACCCGGGTTGATAGCACCCTCGACATGGCCTTTCTCGATATGGGGGATGGCATTGAAGGCTGCTTGAATTTCCGCCGGGCACGCCTGCTTGTTAAAGGGCAAGTGCGCAGCATTAGCGACTGTGTGCAGGAAGGCCAGATGCTGAATGTGCAAGTGGTAAGCGAGCCTGCAGCCGGCGATAATAAAACGCTGGTGGTAACACCGCGCCCACGCCTTATGGGCCGATATGTTGTTGCCGAAACCGGTACACAGCGCATTAGTGTTTCAAAAGACATTGAAGCAAAACCAGCCAAAACCATTCAGGCTGCACTCGGAGCTGCTGATATTCAGTGCGTGCTTATTGTGCGGTCACGCGCCGGGCTTGTGTCTGTCGAATCAGTGCTTGCAGAGGCAAAAGCTCTTTCTAGCGCGATCACGGCAACACCAGAAAAACCAGGGCTGGTTTATGGATGGTCTATTGGTGAAAAAGCATTGCTCACAGTGCCTGACACAGACACACCTGTGTGCACTGAAAACGGCAGTGACCTTGCTGCACTAAAAACCGTAGCCCAGCGCCTGTGGCCAGACCTGTTGCCACGCCTTTCGCTTTATAAAACAGCAGGCACAGAAAGCGCCTTTGAAGAACTGGGTGTTGAAGAAGCCATAGAAGAAGCCCTTGCCGACAAAATTAGCCTGCCTTCTGGCGGCTGGATCAGCATTACCCCAACCCCCGCCCTTACCGCCATTGATGTGAATATGGGCAGTGCCCTACAAGGTATGAGCGCCGCAGAAGCCAAGCTAACCGTAAACATGGAAGCAACAATGGCGCTTGCTTACCATATGCGCTTTCAAGACCTAGCAGGCCTTATTGTTGTGGATTATATAGATATGACAGGCAAAGGCCACACACAGGCCCTGATGCAGCTTATAGAGCGTGTAATGCGGGAGGACAGTGTCCCAGTGCAGCACACGGGTATTTCCATGTTTGGTCTGGTTGAATTTACCCGCAAGCGCAGCGGCCTTAGCCTGCGTGACCGTTACCTGATGCCCGCCCGTATGCGCGAACGCCCAAGCGCCTCAGCAATAAGCCTTATGCAAAAAGCCGTGCGCACAGGCAGGCGCGAGACAACACACGGCCCCCTTGTTATCGCGGCACCAGACGCTGTAATAAACTGGCTAAATACCCGGCCCAGCCTGATGGAGGATATCTCCCGGCAGGCACAGCGCGCCCTTGTGTTAGAGACAGCAAGTGCAGCAGACGTTTATATTCGCGCACGCACAGCTTAGAAAGGACACTTTCATGCCCCAGCCAAAATGCCCTGAATGCAGCAAACCAACCGAGCAGGCCTACCGGCCATTTTGCAGCAAACGCTGCGCTGATCTTGATCTTGGTCGCTGGTTTAATGAAGATTATGTGCTCGCTGGCGACAATGAAGTCTCTGATCCCATCCTTGAAAACAGCATAAGGGCAGATAAAGAAGATTAAGCTTTATCAAAAAAATGTAATAGGTGCTGGACAGGCTCAATAATATTGGCTAAAAGCCCCTTCGCACAAAGGGATAACCCACCCTTGATTCTTATATGTGCCCGGGTAGCTCAGGGGTAGAGCAGCGGATTGAAAATCCGCGTGTCGGTGGTTCAAATCCGCCCCCGGGCACCACTTTTCCTACAATAATTACAATGAGATACAGGATGGTTGCCAGTCTAGCGACAGGGTCACTTTTTATTTTAGGGTCTCATTAGGGTCCGTTGTAACATGTTTTGTTGAAGCTAATCATCTTTCGCGAAATTTACATTCACTTAAAACCCACCCTTATTTAAAACCATGCTGCTGTTGTTACCTGTGTAAATGTAGGATTAGTGTGCGTCAGTTTTGGGGGAGGGTGTGGTTAAATCTATGATTTATCCATCAGCTTATCCGAAACTGTCCACACGGTGAGCGTAGCGAAAATTCATATTTTCCAAATGATGGTACTGAAGCACTCGCTCATTCAAGTTCTAGGCTGCATAGATTGCCCTTGCAGCCCCATCCATTAGCATGTCTTCGAATTTCGGGAATCATGCATCCAGATTAGTTAGGCTAGTGCTTTAAGCGCTATTTAAGAACCAATAAAAAAGCATTCACTTTCTTACGATCTATCTTGCATGTGTGAAAAAAAGGAACCCCAAAGGGCTCCTGATAATCATGATGTTATTGGTTTGGGCAACTGCCTGGCAGCAAACCTGGCTCTTAGCTCGACCATCTGCTGCTCGTTCTCAGCTTCTGTTTCCTTCAGCATAGCATCAGCTGTTACATCTGCTATTTGAGCGCACTTGTTAATGGCAGAGGCTGATGATGTTAAGGCATCACAGCACTCGACTGTGAATTTTGATATGCCGGTCATAACAACAGACAGAAATGTGAAGATGTTCATATTGGTTCTCCTAGCTAGAAAATGAGGGGATCAATCCCTTCCCCTTTGCGACAGCAAGCGTAGGAGCTGGTGCAAGACCCTGTGTGGTCACTTCAAGGCACCGGGGGGTATCTTTACTTTAGCGTCTGAGCCATGCAGTACTGGAGGCATAGGCAATTATGATATTTCCCCAGACCCTAAGTTAATGATGATGGTGCTATTTTAATACCCTGTAAATAAATTGTTTTACTTTAGAAAGTGTAATGTGATTGCATGAAGTTGTATTTGTAACATCTATACAATTAGCCTAGGTTTGGAATTCATGGGGGGAGGGTATTTAATTGAAAAACCATAAGCTACGACCATACCCTATTGTTGACCTATTTGCTGGCCCTGGTGGTCTCGGCGAGGGATTTGCTAGTTTATCAAAAAGCGATAAGCATGTTTTTCAATCTGTTGCCTGTATCGAGCGTGATGAACATGCTCATAAAACTTTACAGCTACGCCATTTCTTTCGCTCTTTCCGAAAAGGTAAAGTACCTAAAGCTTACTATGATTATATTTCGGGGCAGATTGACTTAATCAGTTTACAGGAGATGTTCCCAAAACAATGGTCGCATGTCAGAGAATGCGCACTTCGAATATCGCTTGGCAGTGATACACATGACCAAGTTAAAAATATAATCACAGAAAAACTTAAAGACACAAAGAAATGGGCGCTTGTAGGCGGGCCGCCATGTCAGGCTTATTCTTTGGTTGGTCGATCCAGGCGTGCAAATGATCCTGATTTTGCACAGGATGAAAAACATTTCTTATACAAAGAATATCTCAAGATTATTATTGATCACTCACCTCCGGTATTTGTTATGGAAAATGTTAAAGGGTTAGTCTCTGCAAAAGTGGATGGCGTTTCCATAGCGCACAAAATCACACAAGACCTTTCAAGGCCAAAGCGGGCAGTTGGTGAGGATGGAAATGGCATCAGCTATAAATTATACTCTTTGAGTGAACAAGTTGATTTAACTGGTGAGTTATCTCCTGCATCTTTCATAATAAAAGCCGAGGAGTACGGAGTACCACAGGCTAGGCACCGAATGTTCATTGTAGGCATCAGATCAGACTTAGACATAATACCGGGAACTCTTAAAAAATCACCATCACCAACAGTTAAAGATGTCTTGGATGGAATGCCCAGGATTAGAAGCGGGGTGTCCAAGGGGGGAGATTCAACTGACCGTTGGACTCAGGTTGTGCGTGATGTGGCTAGCAAATTATCATACTCCCTAAAGGCACCCTTGCCCAAATCCAGAAGCTCCAAACAATATATTCCACCTAAAGTTATGACGGATTGGTACTCGGATAAAAACCTTAATGAAATAACCGGACATGAAACCAGATCGCATATGGAAAGTGATCTTTATCGCTATTTGTTTGCAGCAAGTTATGCGGAATCAATGAATGTATCCCCAAAGCTTGCTGACTTCCCGCACGACCTTCTTCCAAATCATCGCAATGTAGAAGCAGGGCGAGCAGGGAAAATGTTTTCTGATCGTTTTCGGGTTCAGATACCAAATAAATTCTCAACAACAGTAACATCTCATATTTCAAAGGATGGCCATTACTTCATTCACTATGATGCGTCACAATGTCGAAGTCTGACAGTTAGGGAAGCAGCAAGGCTGCAAACATTTCCTGATAATTACCATTTTGAAGGGCCGCGCACTCAACAATATCATCAGGTTGGCAATGCAGTTCCTCCTTATCTCGCAAAACAGATCGCTGAAATCATTGCTGATGTGTTGGACAGGGTGGAGGTATAAATCATGGAAAAAGGCAATCGTCCATGGAGCGATGCTGAATTAACTGCTTCAATACACGCTTATTTCTATTTGTTGCACTCACAAATTAAGCAAATAGAAATTGATAGAAATGAATTTATAAATGGAGTGCTGTCAGGTTCTCTTTCTACCCGCAATGATGCATCACTTAGATACAGATTGAGAAATATTTCGCATGTTTTCCAACTGCGAGGAATGCAAACCGTTTCATATTATTCCCCTGCGCCGCAAGTAGGTTCTGGAGTTATAGCCAGAATACATGAGATATTAGACAGATACCCGACCGAATTTTTGAATCAGTTTCGAGCACCGGCTACCAATCAAATAAATAACAAAACCAAAGGCCATCTGATAAAAGCATTAGAACATTTGGATGATGCTCTAGCGGATGTGAAAGGACAGTACGGTCGAGGACATAATAACCCTCCTGAGCTTATTTTAGACCATGACATTCCAGCTGAAGTTATCCAGGAAATCGACCAAATATCAGCTGCGGTAAAAGAAGAATTAATCAAACCCAATCTGGATAAGAAAAAACTAAAAACCGTTGAAGAAAATATGCTGAGCGCCCGGTCTCGGGTTTGGGATTGGCTTTTAGGAAGGTTAACAAAATTCATTGATGCTGCCCTTGTTACGGCCGCTCCTTTAGTATTAGCTAAAGTATTTAATCTATATGGCTCGCTCACAGAAGCCTTGGGCATATTATCCAGGTTTTTAGGAGGTTAACAATGGTAGATGTCCTAACAACCGAGCAAAGAAGTAACAATATGTCGCGTATTCGTGGCAAAAACACCAAACCCGAAATGGTTTTACGGTCTTTGCTCCATAGGTCAGGATACAGGTTTCGCCTTCACGATAAATCGCTCCCTGGAAAGCCAGACCTAGTATTGAAGAAATTCAAATCAGTTGTTTTTGTCAATGGTTGCTTTTGGCATCGACATGAAGGATGCAAAAAAGCTGCGGCACCGAAAACCAGAATTGACTTCTGGGAGAAGAAGTTTGCCAGAACCATAGAACGTGACAAGGAACAGACGACTGCCCTCATTGAATTCGGTTGGAAAGTAATTACTGTTTGGGAGTGTGAACTCAAAGAGCGCCCAGAATATGTATTAAGAAATATCGCTAATAATCTATCTGGGGGATATAATGGCTAAAACACTCCAGCTTCCTCCTAGTGCTTCCTCACTTTCTGAATCCATGCGTGATTTAGGGTACTCACTAGAATCCGCTGTTGCTGACATAATTGATAACAGTATTACAGCGAATGCCACCCAAATTGATATTTATTGTGTGTTGGCAGGCGATAATCCATTTCTTTCCATATTGGATAATGGCTATGGAATGGATAGAGGCGAGTTAATCAGAGCGATGAAACATGGCTCAGTAAACCCAAAAGTACGACGCGAACCTGATGATTTAGGAAGATTTGGCTTAGGTCTGAAAACAGCTTCCTTCTCTCAGTGCAGGCAGTTGACAGTTATTTCAGCTAAAAGTGGTGAACGTGTCGCTGCTCAGTGGGATTTAAATTTAGTTGATGAGAAAGATGATTGGCTCATAAACATACTTAATCAGAATGAAATTAATGATTTTGAATATGTTAATGAACTTCTAAAAGATGGGACACTTGTAGTCTGGCAAAACCTCGACCGACTTTTTGAGGATTTATCGGGTAAAGCGAGAGATGAAACGGTAAATCAGAAACTCGCCGTATTAGAACGTCATCTGTCTTTGGTTTTTCATCGATATTTATCTGGTGAATACAAAGCGTCATCCAAAATTAGAATTTCCATTAACGGCCATGAAGTTGTCCCATTTGATCCTTTTTGCAGAACCAATAAGGCAACCCAAGTATTACCAGAGGAAAAAATAAGAATTGATGGTGATACCGTTAAGATTCAACCATTTGTTCTACCTCATCATTCTAAACTATCTGCTTCCGAATACGATTTCTATCAGGATCGAAGCGACTTTATTTCAAACCAAGGAGCTTATATCTATCGAAATGGAAGGCTAATGGCATGGGGCGACTGGTTTCGACTTATCCCCAAAGGCGAAGCAACAAAACTAGCAAGGGTCCAAATAGATTTCCCCAATTCAATGGACGAAAACTGGACTATTGATATCAAAAAATCTCGCGCAAGACCTCCTCGACCAGTACGTGAAAGAATAAAACAAATCATTAATCAAATAACAAGCCGCAGTACTAGAGTGCATCGAAAACGAGGTCAGAAACTATTCAACGAGACAAAAGCTCCTATATGGGAAAGATATGCAGAAAAGGGCAGCATTCAATACGAGGTTAACAATGACCACCCGTTAGTATCAGCATTTTCTGAGCAGTTAAACAACGAAGACAGAGAGCAATTTGCAGCTCTGATTAAATCAATAACTGCATCTATTCCATATGAAATGATCTATTCAGATTATTCAACTGAACCGCAAAATATTGGAGCTCAAGCCTATGACGAGGATGAGATCACAGATCAACTAAGACTTATTCAGAAGACTCTTTTTCCGGATGGTTCATTCAATGCTGAAATCTTTAAGGATGTCATTTCTTCGACACGTTTATTTGAGGGAAGAGATGAAATAATAGAAGGCTTTATTAAGGGGCAAGATAATGACTGAAAATAATTCCTTAGAGGCTGAGAAGAGTTTGATAAGTGCTTTAGTGCAATTATTAAGCACTAGGTCTGAGATACCAACACAGGAAGAAGTCCGAAATCTGGCAACTACACTTGCTCCATCTGTTCCGTTTGATGGTGATGTTGACCCTGTTGTTCAAGAAGTGCTTACAAGGATAGATACCAGAATGGGCGAAGGAATATCGCTTATCGACTTCGAAGCTGATCATGATGAAGAGTGGGTAAACAAACGCTCTGATATCAAATGGACTTATAGCAATGCTTACGCCAAGTATTTGGAATCTGAAAAATGGAATTCTCGCGTCATACAAAAACTATCTGACGTTGGAGACAATATCCTTAGTCTCCTGCAGAATCCGGAAAGTGAGGGGGCATGGGACAGAAAAGGGCTGGTCATTGGACACGTGCAGTCCGGCAAAACAGCGAACTATTTAGGAGTCATAGGTAAAGCTGCAGATGCAGGCTATAAATTTATTATTGTAATTGCAGGCATTCATAACAACTTAAGAAAACAGACACAGGAGCGGATAGACAGTGGATTTGTTGGCCGCTCAAGCGATCCAGAGAACCGTTCCTCCAAAGGTGTTGGGGTTTTGATGGGCAGTAGTTATCCCACTCCCGTCACCGTAACCAATATTTATAAAGATTTTGATAAGAGCATCGCCAATCAATTTGGGACGAAGCTTACGGACTTTAGTAAACCATTTATTCTTGTCATTAAAAAGAATGTTCACACACTGCGGGCTTTGCATAATTGGTTAAAAGACTTGAATGCATCTGGTGATGGTCGGATAGCTGATGTACCGATGCTGATGATTGATGATGAAGCCGATAATGCGTCAATCAATACAAATAAAGAAGAACTTGATCCTACCAAAACAAATACGATGATCAGGGACATTCTGGGCCTTTTTGAGAAGTCCTGCTATGTAGGATATACGGCAACACCATTTGCAAATGTTTTTATTAATCCCGAAATATACAATGAGCTTTTTCCAAAAGACTTTATCTACTGTCTTGATGCACCAAATACATATTTCGGACCGGACAAAGTTTTTATTGATGATGAAAGCAGTGGAAAAATTTTGGAAGTCATCAATGATGCAGAAGAATATATCCGACTAACTCATAAAAAAGACCATGAGATATTTGATTTACCTCCATCCTTATATGAAGCAATCAATCAATTCATCATAGCCAAGACAATCCGAAATACTCGAGGACAGCAGAATAAACATTGCTCTATGATGATCAATGTGTCCAGATTTGTTGCCGTTCAGGAGGTAGTGAGAGATTTTGTAAGTCAGCATATTCAGGCCGTTGAGGACGCAGTAAGGGCTAATTATAAAATGCCAGAACACATTTCTTCTGTAAATACTTACATGAGGGAATTAAGGCAGGCATATGATACTCAATATGTCGGATGTGGGGTTAGTTGGCAGGCCATAAAAGACAATCTCTATAGTGCTTTTGATAATATGAAAGTTCTGGTCGCTAACAGCAAGTCGCAGGATTCACTGGACTATTCACGATATGAAAAGGATGGGGGCGGCCTTACGGCCATAGCCATCGGTGGACTAAGCCTTTCACGCGGCCTAACAATAGAAGGGTTGTGTGTTAGTTATATGTACAGAAATACGAGGATGTACGACACCCTCATGCAGATGGGCAGGTGGTTTGGTTACAGGCTTGGCTACGATGATTTGTGCAGAGTATATCTGAATGAGGATTCCATAAACTGGTATGCACATATTGCAGAAGCGTCAGAAGAACTCCGTTCACAGATAAAACAAATGCGTAGAGATAGGTTAAGTCCTGAACAGTTTGGTTTATATGTTCAAAAGCACCCTGACCGCCTTTTAATTACGGCTGCAAATAAGATGCGGACAGGCCAAAGAGTAACCGTTGAGCATAATTTCAGCGGCAGAATTGTGGAGAGCCATCTTCTTTCATCTTCCTCAGGAGTTATTGCACATAATAACAGCCTTTTCGAAAGTTCTATTGAAAATGGTTTTGATGAAGGAGCTGATAAATTAGTTCCGACTGAAAAAGGGTGGCTCATTCCCGATGTACCAACACACCGTATTGAAAACTTCATTTCCAGATACAAAGTTTATTCCGATCAGCAGGAACTCAAGATTGGAGCGCTGGAGTTTTTAAGGAAAATTAGCAGCAAGTACCTTCATTCTGATGTTTTGCTTATATCGAAAAAAAGTAATGCCAATCCAGCTCAACCTCTTTCATTGGGGCCTCAGGAACGTAATACGGCTAAACTGGAAGATGGCTTCTGGAAGTTGGCCAAAGGCAGGCTCGCTAGTAGAGGAGATGAAAAACTAGGTTTGTCTCAGGGTCAGAAAGGTGCAGCCGAATTATTAGCCCGAGAAGAAGACCCTGACAAAAATGTATCAGATTTTCATTATAGAGCAGTACGTGGAAAACCTTTGCTGATGCTTCATGTAGTAAGGGTTGGTGCTAAGGAAGGCGACGGGACAGATATTCCTGCATTTGGCATTAGCTTTCCTGACGGCGATTACACCGTTTCAGTCGATGTTGTTGCCAATCAAGTATATATCAACAATATGATAGGCACTGATTTTGATGATCCTGACGATGAGGAGGATTATGATGACTGATACTCTGAATTGGCATGAAATTACATGTCCGAATGATGACTATACCGTTAGAAAAGTTCCTCAACAGTGTAAACTTCCTGTTTATATCGGCAAAAATCATCATGGCCACTGCCTATTTATAATAGAGCTTGAAGGTGATCATTCCGCTTTTTTTAACAAGAAAAAAGCGTCCGTTCACGGTATCACTGTTGATTTAAGGCAATATGGAAAAGCTCAAAGATTTGTGCTTTCTCTCCAAAGACTAATAGATAAGGATATCTTTGAGTCACTCTGTCTTTCATTAATAAATTCAATTTGCAGGATATCTGACTCTTCTGTTGCTTTGGCTAATTCGATCGAACATTTAAATAGATGGAAAGCCTTTCTCGCAGGAAAGAAAGCTCGCAAGCTTTCGCCGGAAGAAATAAGAGGCTTGTTTGCCGAACTCCATTTCCTTGGTGGACTGGTTGAAAATTATGGCGTCTGCGAAGATGAAGCTGTTGAATCCTGGGAAGGCCCACAAGGACTTCACCAAGACTTTGTTATGGGTAATACAGCTATCGAAGTTAAATCCCTTTCAGGAAAAGAGAGAGGTACTGTTCGTATTTCATCTGAAGATCAATTAGAAGGCTTGGTTGATAATGTTTATTTGAAGATTTTCAGATTAGCTACTGCTGAGGAAGTTCCTTCGGCACTTTCATTAAATGATAAAGTCAGAAAGATTGAAACTCTCATAAAATCACCAGATGCACTGGAGGCTTTCACAAACAAACTGGCTTTGTTCGGTTACGTCCCAGTTGATGAATATGACACTCCTAAATTCCTTGTTGCGGATGAAAACACATACACAGTGAATAGCGAGTTTCCCAAAATAGTCAGGTCTAAACTTCCTGTGGGAGTTATGAAGGTCAGATATGAACTGGAGTTGCACCGTATAGAGCGATTTTTAACCGATAATACAATCGACCTTGGGGGCAATAATGAACCAAACAGTTGAAGAGTATTTTCATGATTTCAGGCAGGATATGCTTGCTGGGGCTGAGGCCAATGAGAATTATCAACTGGCAGAATTCATGGCTTCGGTTACTAATGAATTAATGGAAACTGGGGCCACAGAAGGCTTCGAATTCTGCCCGTATAGAGCCCAGAGAGGTATGCGGGTTGATGGTTACTGGTTCAATGACGATGGGGTCCTTGACTTATTCATTGCTGATTTTGATTGCCGTGCCGAGTTGACATCCTTAACAGAAACTGAGGTTAAAGCAGCGTTCAAAAGGCTTTCAAAATTTTTTAGTGCAAGCCGAGACAAAAAGCTGTTTCAAGATTTAGAAGAAACTGCACCCGAATATGGTTTATCTCGTCAAATTCATGACAGAAAAAACCTGATCCGACGCGTAAATCTATTTATTTTGTCTGAAAGAACACTTAGTTCTCGGTTACAGGCTTTGGATGATGACGAATTGTCCGGGATTCCAGCTTCATATCACATATGGGATATCTCTAGACTACACAGGCAAGATAGTTCCAAGGGGCATAAAGAAGCCTTGGATATAGACTTTATAGAAATGTTTGATCAAGGCTTATCAAGCTTACCCGCTCACTTGAGAACTGATGCCCTAGAGTCCTATCTTATTGTTATACCCGGTAATATCCTTGCTGATCTTTATGAAAAATACGGTGCACGATTGCTTGAGCAAAATGTGCGCTGCTTTTTACAAGCCAGAGGAAAAGTTAATAAAGGCATACGAACAACAATCATGGGGGAACCTGATATGTTCTTCGCATACAATAACGGCATCACAGCGACCGCTCAATCTGTGGAAAGTCGAGTGACCGAAAATGGTTTGGAAATTACCAATTTAAAGGATTTACAAATTGTGAATGGAGGGCAGACAACAGCTTCTCTGTTTCATACTAGGAAAAAAGATAAAGCCTCCCTGAGCAACATATTTGTGCAGATGAAACTCTCAGTTATACAAGGTATGCAAAGCGAAGAGATCGTTCCTCGAATATCTGAGTATGCAAATACACAAAACCGAGTGAATGCAGCCGACTTTTTCTCAAACCATCCTTTCCATATCCGAATGGAAGAGTTTTCACGTCGCATCTGGGCCCCTGCTCAGCAAGGAGCTCAACGTGAAACTAGATGGTTTTATGAGAGAGCAAGAGGGCAGTACGCAGATGCAATGTCAAAAATGACAGATGCGGAAAAGAAAAGATTTAGAATAGAACATCCTAAGCCGCAAATGTTCACAAAAACCGACCTCGCCAAATTTGAAAATATCTGGGACGATGCCCCTAAGTGGGTCAACTTGGGTGCTCAGAAGAACTTTGCTCGCTACGCCCATAGAACAGGGGTTACTTGGAAAAAGTCAGCAGATCAGTACAGCGAGTTTTATTTTAAACGAGCGATGGCTCGCGCTATTTGTTTTCGCACTACTGAGAAATTAGTCTCTGCTCAACCTTGGTATAATGGTGGATTTAGAGCAAATATAGTTGCCTATACCCTAGCTGTGATAGCTGAATATTGCCGAACCAAAGACAAAGCCATCGACTTCATTGAAATATGGAAAAAGCAAACCTTACCACAGTCCTTTATTGAAGCGCTTGAGGTAGTTTCGGAATTTGTGAATGAACAACTACTCCATATGCCGCAAGGGATATCTCACATATCAGAGTGGGCTAAGAAAGATGGATGTTGGGAAGGCATGAAGAATAATATTAACGCAGTCGAAAAGAAGTTGTCTGTTGAATTTATCGAAGGCCTTATTTCAATCGATGAAGTAAAAACTGAGAAAAAACAAGCCAGAAAAGACCAAAGGATTGATAACGGGATAGATGCCCAAAAGCGTGTTTTTGAGATTTCCGCTGAAAAATGGCAAGAAATTCGAATATTTGGAGAGCAGAAAAAACTCCTTTCCCCTAAGGAAATTGGAGTACTGAGTATTGCCGCACAACTACCAAAAAAAGTTCCTTCAGAAAAACAATGTATTATACTAACTGATATTATACAGAAAATTAAAGCTGAAGCTTTCGAAATTTAATGACTAGTTTCGCTTGACGGAAAAATACTGTTACCTAACTCTAACCCTTAGACACGCTCGCTATTAACAGTTCTAAACCTTCTACAGGCGAAACCCCTAAGGCTTTACAATAGCGAATATATTCGACCACATCTAAGCGCCGCTCACCCTGCTCTACCTTGCCTATAAATGAATGGGGAGTTTTCATTTTTGTCGCTAACTCGCGCATAGTCATTCCTTGACTGGCGCGTCCTTTTTTAAGCCAATCAATTAAAATTCTATGTTCATTTGAGTTCAGTGATTTGATCATTGTACCGATAATAGGTACGTGTTACCATGTACCCAAATCAGGAACTAATTGATAAATCGCTATATTGCCCCTTTATGTTCTGACAGCACTACGAAACATTGAAGTAGGATGCACATGAAAATTGAAACAAAACTAATTGCTCTGTTCCTTACAAGCTCACTTGTTGCATGTGCTGGCGCTGCACAGCCCTTTTTATATTACATGGCTGGAGATTCAAGCTGTAACAGTACGCGCTAGAACCGCAAACACGATACATTGTCTAGACAAAAACGGTGCAGTTACCGGTTACAGAATAGTTATGAACAGAAATGAGCTAGGGCGTTACTATCAAAAAAAAGCTCAGCATGAGACGGTGTTTGGACGGCTATTTTTGACTGATAACATAAATCGGGAAAACTAATATTGGAGTTAGTGATGAGCGTGTATCTATTAATCGGCGTGGGACTAGCTTTCTACTGGAGACAACGATCAACGGTGTTTAGCTACTCGAGTGCAAACATTAAGAAGAGCAATGGAATGAGTACACTAACTTTGTTCCTATCAGTTTTTGTTTGGCCCGCAGTGATTCTAGTGAGGTTACTTGGCGGAAAGAGAATCTAGGGCTCGAAAAGAAGCTAACGATTCAAATAAAATAGATTCATGGAGTGGCTAAAATGATAGCTGTTTGGTTAATAGTCGTGTTCCCCATCAACCCCTATGGAACCAAAGTTAGCGACCGCCCAACCTCACCTATTCAAGGCTGAGCTTCTAAATCAAGAGTTTGTGATGAAACCGGGCGTTTACGAAGTTACATATGAGAATGCCATTGCAGTTAGACACTGGCAAAAAGAGAATTGAAGGAAAAGACATGGGATTAGGTGACTGGATACTCACAAAGACCATAAAGAATACAATCGCATCAATGGACTTCGCCACCGGTGGCGACAATCATAATATGGAACGAGCTCTGTTCTGGGCTTCTACAAGGTCATCGGAAGTTGATATAATGGCACATCTACGATGGATAGAACGCTTCCCACAACACAGCATTTCCAAAGAGGGAGCCACTGCCGCCGACATTGTTAAAGCAGACCTAGAAAAAGGACTAGTCCCCGAACACAATGAAACTAAGGCTGAAAAAGTCAGGGCGCTCATTGATCAAGAGATCAGGAAAGGCATGTTATGAGCGTTGTAGATAACGATAAGTGGCAAAAGATGATTAAGAAAAGACATAAGAAAATAGCCCGTAGGGTGATGATCTACGACATTATCATGGCCGTTCGGGAAAACTTCAAAGCATTCATGATCACTTGGGTTATTGTGATTCTCGTTAATCAAATTTTCATTTTCGGAGCGTGTTTCGCGATATATTGCCTTGTAGCTGCATTGCCCCATACCTCTGTTATAGCAATTTTGATTACCTATTTTATGTCCAAGGGCGAGGATTAAATACCTTGTGCTGCCCCAAGCTCACAGGTTACTTGGTAATACCCCATTTTTCGGGGAGGGATATTAGCGAGGAAGACGTAGCGGAGCGGCGGTGTGCCACGAACAAGGCCCGGATGCGCGCAGCGCATGCAAGGAGCCTTGTGAAGTGAGTGCGAGAGCCGCGAGCGTGCACATAATTATTATTTAAAGGCTATTTTTCAGTACGGCTAATCACAAAACCTGGCATTGAGGTTTCAGCTTACGCTGCGCGACGCTGAGAACCGTCCCTGGTTTTGCAATTAGCCTTATGGGTTGGAGTGGGCCTGGCAACCCGTTTCAGGTTCGAAATAACATATCGGCTGCATATGGTTGAAAAGTGGGGGTTTCAGAGATTTAGGATATAGTTATGGCCCTGGAGAGACTTCTACGAATAAATCTCCAGATTCATCAAAATCGGACTGTGCCAAAGCCAAGGCTGTCATGGAACCAATAGAAGTCTGACACATGTATTAGAACTTCTCCGGACTTCTATAATCAGCAAGTGTTAAAGAGTCGGGTGGGTATAGGTTTTTGGTTAGATGGATAATTGAGAGCTATTCGTCCTAGCCATAGCCCTACTCTCATTTTACCGTCCCACCGTCCCGTTTACCAAGAATGCGAGGAGTGACAACGCTGCGCAACCTCTACGCAGCGCCGTTTTTTGATCATTAGCATTGGGTGGGACGATGCTACGGCAATTTCAAAGGGGGTACCAAAGGTTCTAGGTAGCGATCAAACGTATCCTTAAAATCACTAAGCTCATAACCTTTAGCTTGGGTACCATTTCCAAAACGTAGGTTTCTGGACTTGACCCTGAATGGTCGTAATATTCGAGCCACGACAGGTGCTTTCATAGCTCTTCCATTGTTAGCTAAGTGCCACCGGCTATCGATATCTGCTAGAAGCTCAAAGACAAGTTCTTGCGATGAAATACGGGTCACTGCCTTTTCCACGAATATCAACCTTATATCTATAAGCAGTTGGTCTTCCAGACTTGCCTGCAACTCACTTTCAGTGAGTGCCTGATACGCAGCCTCACACTTATCCAGCCACACAGCGCTAACCTGATTGGCTATAGTGAACAGAGGCAACCAGTTATCGACAGCTCTGTCATTTCCTATGTTGGGCGGTTCAATTAGATTGTTAGATATTTGAGCTTCATTATCTAAACTCCACTTGAGTAGCTTTCTTCGATCTAGAATAGATTTTTGGGGTAGATCTGGAACTAACCTTAAAACAGTTTCTCTTGCAGTTTTCCGCTTCAACGTAATGACCACTGCTCTGTCCATTATGGTCGAGGAAAGTTCACCAATGGAAGCCAACGCCATAGGTGCCCAAGTGCTAAACCTTTGGACTTGGTGGGTCTCAGCTGCACACCTATTTGCATATGCCCGAGACCTTGCGTGCCCGCTGTTAATTATGCCAATCATTTCCTTACTGCCACCAGCAACAAATGTGTCGGCCTCATCAATGATCAATGTAGGCTGATCACTTTCAATAATACGAAAAATAGTTGCCGGTGTCATATTTGAAGTCACTAGTGCTTTACTAGAAAAAGCTTCAATTAAATCCAATACCGTCGATTTACCGCATCGCCTTTGGGGGCTGCAAATTACCAGTTTCGGGAAAATTCGAAAATTGTTAATATTGTAGGAGGCGAGACACCAAAGTGTGAGCGCGGCACTTGCCCCAGGAGGTAATATAGAGTGACTAAGTATAAAGCCTTCAATGTTATCCAGCAAAGCTTCAATATCAATTGTGCCTGTTGCAGGTAATAAATCTTCAACAAGACTAGGGGTACTGTTATCTGTCATAATACAAACTTTCTATTAAGAAAGCCGTTGCAAATAAACAGAGACAGGGTATCATCATCCACGATCAAACGAACGAAAAGGCCTGCTCTGATTACTTGAGCGGGCTTTTTATTTGTTAATGGTTGTAGGTCTAACTGGATGCAACGGACAGCTCAGGCAAGAGCAATCCTCACACTGTTTTCTCCAAGTCCCGCTATCGCGAGGATCGTAGATACATTCCACACAGTTCGCATCAATAGCCCCCCTTAAACCGGGCTTACTGGCTAATCTAGCGATCAGGCTTTCCTTATAGGCATCTGAGTGCCTATCACGATAAGGAGCTACCATGGTTGGCCCTCCTTACGTGATTTGATCCACTCTTCGATGGAGTTGAGTGTCCACCCTTTTGCAGCTGCTCCAAGCTTAAAGCCCTTGGGGGCTAGTCCCGCTTTCTCAAGACGCCACCAGGTAGTATTTGATACGCCTGTGAGATAGCGCCGTTCCTTCTCTCGGATGACCCGGTCAGGTATAGGTGACATGGTTTGGATACTTTGCTCATTCTGCTGAATAGAGCTCTTACTATTATGCATTTTAATTCCTTTGGTTTGTCGTGCAGTCATTTGCACACCAAGGATGTAAGATGAAAAAAGCCCACTAAAAAGTGGGCCCTTTTATTCAATTAAATGGGTAATTTAATGGGATTTTGGCTTTAACATGTTTTCCCACATGTGTTCTGGAACCTTGCCAGCCCGGGCTTTTTTGAAAACATCTCGAATCCAATTCTCGATGCTATTACTGCCGAGCTGGTGCTCATGTGGATATTCTTGTTGCAGCCAGCCTGAAAGATACTCAGCTTCTTTCCCTACACCCTTTTCACATCGGTTATTTTCAACCCTCTCTCTGAAATGAGGGAGCACTAGATGTCTTGTTGTTGGACGTCCCGGACCGCCGGACCGAGCTCTGAGAGGTATATTTGCGCCTGCATCTTTGTTGTTAGTCCCAGTACAGATCATTTGAAAGTCATCTAACGTCACTTGGTGAATAATAACTCGACCATTGATGCGCGCATAAATCCTTTGCTTAGAGCCAAATAAGTTGGTTGCTTTTTCGTCCACCAAAATCTCAGACAAATTGCTGATGCCATTTGTTTGATTCTTCTCAGACTTATTCCATAGAGACCAACCTTTAGAACCCGTGAACGCTAAATCTAGGTCCGGAGAGACTATGAAATTTCGCGCTAGATCATATATTATAGTTGTACCCAAGTTACCGTTAGGGTCATCTAAATAAAGCTTTGCTTCTATCTTGCCTAACCTCAGTGCCTCTTTAATGGATACTACTGCCATATCTTGCTCCACGGACTCAGACCCTGCTAAATACTCAGGTGCGTCGTGTAAGAGGCAGTAACCATATGGAATGGGTTTCTTATTCATTTTTTCCCTGCACAATCTTCATTAAATGATCTGACCATAATTCAAGTGCTTCCCTCATCTGAGGTAAATAACTTGGTTTTGCATAATGCCTGGCTGTCACTGTATTAATTGAATGGTTCAGTATCTCAGATACAATCTCCATAAGAACCCCTAGCTCTGCCATCTGAGTGGCACATATCTTTCTGAAATCATGCACGGTAAACCTATCGAGCTTACTACCTGCTGTTACCCGTTTTAGGGCATGGTGAGGCGCTGTCTTACCTATTGGTATAGTTCCCCGCCTGAGGCCGTTCCTGCCTGTCCAGCCTGGGAATAGGTATGGAGAATTCGGTGCATCCTGCTTGGCTAATTCCATTGCTTGTTTTACCAGTTCGTAGGCGGAATCTGAGAGAGGTATTTTATGCGGTTTACCATTCTTGGTACGAGAGCCTGAAATGATCCAAACTCTATCAGCCATATCAAATTCATCGATAGGTGCCTGTGATACTTCAGCAGAGCGTTGACCTGTGAGTAGCAACAACTTCAATACCAGTTGGATTTGAGGTGATATCAATATTGGATTGCCCTTATCTGGGTGAACACCATTCTCTATCCGGTCCCAAAGTTCTTTGATCTCGCTTGTCTTGGGCGGATCGATTACCTTCGCTCGTTCTTGGCCTGGCGCAGGGATGTTGATCGCAGGGTTCTCATCAACACATTTATGGCCCTTTGCAGATAGAGCAAACTTAAACAAAACACGCAACAGAGCCAATATACGGTTGGCTCGGTTCGCTGAGCAGCGCTTCTGAGCCTTTGCTAGTAACTCATCAATATCATCACTAGTAACTGCATGAGGAGCGTATGAGCCAATTACAGGTATGATGTAGCATTTAGCCATGCTTTTCTCGTCATTGACGTTGCGGCGTAGTCTTCCTTTGAATAGCTCAACTTCTCTCAACTCGAAAAACTTGTCGCATAGTTCCTCAACTGTTTTGATTGAAGTTTTCCTAGCCTGTTCTTTATCATCTAATGCAGGGTCTTCACCCTTCTCAATCCGAACAAAGAGCCGGGCCTTCTCACTCCTAGCTTCTTTTAAATCCAAGCCCGGGAACTGACCAATAGTTTTCTTAGCTCTTGTCTTTATACCTTTGCGGTTGACCCAGTAGCGCACAAACCAAGTTTTTCTACCGACATGCGAAACTCGCAATATTAATCCTGAATCCCTTCCCTTGCCATAATAATCCACCTGCCCGTCACTGGGTGGTTTTATGGCGTTTATCTGAGTGTGATGCGTTGGTAAGTCTGGCATATCAATATCCAAATTAGGGTCTTATTAGGGTCTTATTTATCGAAAGTGCATGGTGCCTCCTGAAATACCCTGATATATAATATCTATTATTTACAACATATTATATATCATCAGGGGATTTCAAGTAGTTTCAATCCATATCTTTACATTCGGATTGAAAATCCGCGTGTCGGTGGTTCAAATCCGCCCCCGGGCACCACTTTTCAAAACCAGCTTTATAGTTTGATAAAACCTGCAAGTTGCTGTCGTTTTTCGAGCTTTTTCAGTCTAGCGTTCAGAATGCTGCTTCTGCATGTAACCAGTGGTTGACACCCACAAACTTAGACTTCGTTAAGTTTTTATAATTATAAGTATTGTAAGAATGTTTTCTGGCAGGAAATACATGATACGCCTCTTTGCATTAATAATTGGAGCTTTTGCTTTATCCACACCTGTATCCGCCGTCGATGCTGATTATGTGACATGCACAGTCTCACCGTCCATGTGGTCGCAGCTCGCAGGCGATGTTTTTGTTTCAAACACGGGTGAATTAAACCCGCAAATGCTGGATATTTTTGAAAAGGCCGGTATTCGACCGAAACTTATCCCACTATTGCCTGAAAAACGTATCGCTGCACTGCACAAACAGGGTCAAATAGATATCGTCATGACGACACTGATCTTTATTCCAACAGAAATGGTGCCCTCTATTCCAATTTTAAATATTGGTGCCAGCATTGCTGTAAAAGCCGAGTTGGAAAAACCACCCCAGCTGGTTGCCGTATCTGATATTATGGTGCAGTTTAGCCATACAATACTTGATGCGGTGAAAGAGGATTATACAACAGTTATCATACCTGAAAGAAGAGCGCTGCGAATGCTCCGCGACGATGAAGTAGAGGCAATTATAGTAGGCAACCTGTTATTCTGGAACAAGCCCACGGTTGATCTCGGTGGACTCGCCTTAAAAGTAGTTGAACAGCCTAATATGCCTAAGTTTCCGCTGTATTTTACGTTTTCGAAATCTTCTGCCTGCACGCGGGCTTTGAAGGCCTTTAATGTCAACATGCAAGCAGCACTTGACGCCGGACTTCGGGATGACATTCACCGTGCACTACAGGCCAATACAGAGCAGGCTATCAAAACAATGCTAGATTAGTCCAGTACACATAAAAGCGCACACGCACACTAAGTGTGCTGCATGTTTTCACTCAACCAGCAACCTATTGACATATCGTGTTTTAAAGTTTTCAGGCAGCCTGTGTGCGATTTTTTTCCAGGGCCACGGCTCAAAATACTGTGACTTACGGTGGTCGGCATTCACATTATCAAGAGTACCGTACCGGGCTGTAAAAATAAGCCGCGGTGTTTTGGTGGGTGCGGCACCTCTGTGAAGCCCAAAAGTATCGGTTATAAATCCATGGCCTGCGCTTAATTTTACAGTCTTGATATGATCCGCGAGGTAGTTTTCATATACAGCATTCAGGTCATCACCGTGGTCCTGAAAGAAAAAATCAACTGCTTCAATCACACTGCCCTTATGACGGCCATCCTCAACCACTATGGGCAATCTGCCAACAAGAGTTTCAGCCAAAGCATCCCTGCTTGCACTACCTTCTATATATTGGTGCGGGCCTGCTTCATCATCCACATCGGTGAGGTATGTAAACAGAGCTGCATTATGAAAGCCGTCAGCATCCCGGTGGAAGTTTTGGCCCAAATATAACACCGGTTTGTCAACAACCGGAAAAGCCCACCACAATGACATAAGGGTAAGAACCGGTGGGCAGTTTCTAAACAGCTTCTGGACACCCGATATAACAACAGGGTTATTAGCAAGCTCCAGCAAATGCGGCGCTGCCAAAATATCATCAAGACGATACCCGCCAAGGCGTTCACTTTCTGCCGTACCGCCTACAAACCGTTCAACCCCGTCACTATCGCCGATAGTCGGTGTATTATAGACCGGCTTATCTGCCAGATTCTGGGTAATATCCTTAATCTGCTGGGCGGATAAAAGCTTGCCAATTTCTACAATGCCTTTGGCATAAGCGCCATCTTCACCCACATGATAGCCCGCATCCCACTGTGAGATAACCTGATGTGTGATTGAGCGCCTTAGAATGTTTGCCAGCGTATCCCGCAGGTTTGTATCAGAGACCGATGTACCAAACCGGTATGCGCGCGATAACTGGTTTTCAAAATCACGCAGGGCACGGTTTATCGCATCTGATACATCGTTTTTTATTCTGTTCATTGTATCTCCGGTTTCTCAAAAACAGGCTACCGTACGGGGCTTATTTCTGCAAAATACTCTGGTATCTTTTGACCGCGTTTTCACTTGAACATAAAGTAACAAACTGTAAAACCTTTTGGATATTAATATCGTACGTTTGTATATTTTTGTCAGCCCCTTCTACATACTGGCTCTCGCCGCCAAAGAGGACGGGGAAATCACCAACAGTAATGGCGGCACTGGCCGCAAGGTTAAACGTTTCACCTTCAACCCCCTCTGCCACCAAATGCATAGCATGCCTTGCCACATCATCCACATGCACCACATTAAGGCGCGATAGCGGTGAAACAAACAGGGGTTTGCCCAGAGCAAAATAATCAAAAACCGGGTTTTTTGTCAGGCCCGGCCCAACAAGTGCCGGTAGCCGCAACACCAGATGCTTTCCAGAAAATTTTTGCACATACTGTTCTGCCAACCATTTATGAAAACCATAAGGCTGACACGCAAGGGGATTAAGCGGATATGCCTCTGCCGTTTGCTGAACGGAAGATGGGTCAGGATAAACATCCACCGTTGAAATCAGGATTGTGCGCTCTGGCTTGAGCATGTGCACATAAGATGCCACCGCCTCAACCGACTGGGTAAAGTCCCATGCTGGGTCTGCGTTTGCCTTGCCTTTATTGGCATTCCCGCACGCTAAAACTAGAAGCCCGCATTTCTCTATGCCGTGGGACTGTGCCTCTTCACGCTGCACCGCTGTGTAGGAAAGTTTATGGCTTTCAAAATAGCGGCAAAAGGCACTGCCAACCAACCCCCTTGCCCCAACAACAACCCTTTCATGCATACAAGCTATCCTACAAAGTTTGGTGACATATCCGGATCAGGATGCACCACATCCTCAAGCGCCAAATTCATTTGAATATGCTTACAGTAAAGGCCGCAGTTCGACGGCTTGACCCATGCTTCCAGTTCTTCGTTGGTAACAGAATTCCAGATTTCCTGAACCGAGTTTTCGTTGATATTACCGATGTAGAATTTTTCAGCGCCGCGAGCATTTTTGCAAAATGTAATATGCCCTTCAGCCAGCACTGCTATTTGGAAATAATGGGCATAACACGCCTGCGGCTTTTCCAACTGGTCCTGATACCAGACATAACCAGAGGTCAAGAGGCGGGTGTGCGACATGCTAAAATAGCTATTCGCCTCGGTAAACACTGCCTGTGTCGCGGGGTCGTTCCAGAACGCCCCGTCATCTTCCGTGAACTGGTCTGGAGCAACTTGCAGATAATCAACATCCATTTCAGCCAAAATTTTTGCGAGATTTGGTACGGAAAAAAGATTCTCCGGGGTCACAAGCATGCGCACACCAATGTTAATAGCGCTGCCTATTCTGTCTTTTTCCGCTTTTAACAGTGCAATATTTGCCACCACCCGGTCAAAGTGATCTTTACCTTGCACCTTTGCATAACTTTCAGGTGTGCCGCCCGCTGCAGAAACCCTGATCCACGCCAGATCGCGCGCTAAAACCTCTACATTCTTTTTTGTAATAGCCGATCCGTTTGTAATAAGGCCGCAGTCCAGCCCAGTCGCCGCCGCATGGGCCAGAATATCAGTGAAATGAGGGTGCACCATAGGCTCGCCGCCACCAGTAAAACTAACACCGCGTGCGCCCATTTCTTTTAGTTCCACCAACGCATTTTTAATCACATCGACCTTAAGGGTGCTTTGGTCTGTGTTGATATGCTCGGCATAAAAACAGAAGCTGCAATTATGATTGCACCTGTTTGTCAGATCAATTTCCACCGTTACCGGAAATGGTCGCCCACCCTGCTTTAATTCTGCCACCCGGTCTGGGTGGTAAAAAATCTTCCGGGAAAAATCAAAATTACGCAGTTGCATAGGGTTTCTCGCATTTCATGTTCAGCACTTGGGCGGCACATCAGCCTCAAGGCAAAATCTTGCATAGACCGGCAAGAAGTCATCTATCGTTTCAGTCAACGTCACTTTTTCATACTTGCTGGCATATAAAAAAGCGGGCGCTGCACTATTACCATACTTTAACGCAACTTTCGTGCCGGTCAGTTGCTCTGCAACTTTAGCGCATTTAGCGGCAAACGCGCCAATTGTTAAAGTATCTGCCCCAAGCGGGTTTAAAAATTGCACCTGCGGCGCCGTTTTATTCTCAAGCCAGGCTTTAACGTATACCCCTATATCCATGCTGGAAACAAAATTTCTGCCCGCGTGTGGTGCCCGCACTTCTAACTGGCTATGCCTGATAGCAGCGAGAGGAAAGCTAAAGGGAATTAAATTCCACCTTGCAAAACGGGCAGGGTCAAATGTCATGCCGTAAACAGCATTGGGCCTCAGGATAAGGCACCGACCACCCGCCTCTACTGCCTTGCTTGCGGCAAGCATCTCTACTGCTGTATGTGTTTCAGCATAAAGGGACTGGGGCGCAAGCGCTGTATCCTCGGTTATTGTGCCTTGCAATGCCCCGTAGACATGAGCAGAAGAAATATAAACCAGTTTTTTACAGCCCGCTTGCAGCGCGCACTCAAAAACATGCTCAGCCCGGCGCAATGCTGTATCGGCGGCTTTCCGGGCAGCATTTTCACCGCCTGTCAACATGTCTTCATCGCGCAGCCCTGCCGCATACACCAGCGTATCAAGGCTGCTGAATGTACCGGCTTGCAAAGGCTCGTCTATATCACACTGGCGCTGCATTGCTGCTGTGCGCCCGATTGAAACCGCACCTCCCGCTTTAGCTAGAACACGGTATATGCCCTGCCCGATAAGCCCTGAGGCACCTAAAACACCTGCTTGCAGATGGTTGCGGCCATCAACCATAGGGCCCCCACCGTAGGTCACGGGTCATTTGGCCTTTCTCCCGGTAACCAGAAAGCCGGTTGAGCCGAATGAGGTTACCAGCCCTGAAGTGCGCATCCGCGAAACTAAAGGCACGCAAGCCTGCAACCAGTTCTTCAATAATCTCAGGGAATGTTTTCAACGGTTGGTGGTCGGGGGCAAGTGCCTGAAATTTTGAAAAATCAACCCTATATGACCGTTTATCATCCTGGGCAGCCTCATCAACTTTAACAGCTACATTGCCAATATGCTGTGATACTGTCGCCGCCAGATCACTTATCTTGCATGTAAGGCTATCGTGCCCGACATTAACAACCTCGCATACAGCCCCTTCGCGGATAAGGCCCCATTCTATGGCCCGTGCCATATCTGAAACCGCAATAAACGGTCGCCATGCATTGCCTTTGCTTTTCAGTAAAATACTGCCTGTGCTAAGCGCCGAGGCCGTAAAGTCATTCACAACCAGATCAAGCCTTAATCGGGGTGAAAAACCACATGCCGTTGCAAACCTCAGGCATGTAACACGAAAGCTATCCCCCGCTAAAAGGCACAGCTGGGCTTCTGCCTCCACCTTTGAAATAGCGTAGGCCGTTTGCGGTGCCAAAACACCGTCCTCAGCGACCAGCGCATCAGGCCCTGCACCATAAACGCTGCAACTTGACGCAAAAACAAAGGTCTTAACACCTGCGGCTTTTGCAGCTTGTGCCAGCTCTATTGTTGCCGTTTGGTTAATAGCGTATGTCGCCGCTTCAAACTCTGCCCCGATGGGGTCATTTGAGACAGCCGCCAAATGCACCACAGCATCAAACCCCTCAAGTTCACTAGCTGTAATGTTACGAACATCAGCAAAGATTTGAGTGTGCAGGCATACCTCTGGTGGGGGGCCATATGATGTTAGGTCCCCCATAAAATACCCGTTATCAACCCCGGTAAGTTCTGCGGCAGGGCCAATAGCCTGTGCCAGATGCGGTATTAAAACCGACCCCACATACCCCATATTACCAGTAATCAGAATTTTCAAAACAGTATCCTACAGGTTAAAACAAAACAGCTTTTACACACAGCCTTACCATGTTTTCCACGGCGCCTTTCCTGTTACCCACAGAGCCTCAAGATTTTTATGATCCCGTAGATTGTCCATACACTGCCAGTACCCGTCGTGCTTGAAGGCAGACATCTGTTTGGCTGCTACCAAATCCTGCATGGGCTGATCCTCCCACATGTCTGAATCTGCATGAATATAATCGATCACACCGGCATCAAGCACAAAAAAACCACCGTTAATGCGCGCAAATGAACGGGCGGCATCTGGCTTTTCACTAAAAGACACAACATCATCGCCGTCCATATCAAGGCAGCCATAGCGGGATGGTGGTACAATAGCTGTCACTGTCGCCAGTTTTCCCTGTGCCGCATGGTGCGCTTTCAAGGCTGCTATATCCACATTGGAAACACCGTCCCCGTATGTCATGCAAAAAGTTTCGCCCTCAACCAAATGCTGAATTTTTCTAAGCCTGCCCCCGGTGCCGGTATCAATGCCTGTATCAATAAGGGTCAGGCGCCAGTTTTCCCCAGCCCTGTTATGGTACTGGATTTCCCCTGTACCCAGATCAACCGTAAAATCCGACATATTATGCAGCAAGCCCATCATATAATTACGGATCACATCTGCCTTATATCCAAGACAGATGATAAAATCACGGTGCCCGAACGTGGTATAATGCTTCATAATGTGCCACAAAATAGGTTTGCCCCCAATGGGCACCATTGGCTTTGGTACCGCTTCGGTCATCTCGGCAAATCGTGTGCCGTATCCCCCTGCCAGCAAAACTGTTTTCACTTTTGTTTCCCCCATTTTGCGGCGTGGTGTGCAGCCGCATCAAAACACGGCCAAACCAGATCTTTATCTGAAACCGTTACGGGTTGGGCAGGCCATTTAATGGCAATTGCGGGGTCGTCATAGCGCAGCCCGCCTTCTGCCCCACCCTTATAGGGTTCTGTTGCCATATATATAACCCTTGTGTGCGGTTCCAGCGTTAAAAAACCGTGCGCAAAACCCGCAGGCACATAAAGGCTTTGCTTATTGTCTGCATCCAGCTCTAGCCCTACCCACTGTTTATAGGTGCTGCTTTCGGGGCGCACATCCACGGCTACATCAAATATCCGCCCGGCAACGCAGAAGATCATTTTACCTTCTTCGTGCGGCGGATACTGAAAATGCATTCCCCTTAAGGTAAACGGCGCCACATTGTCAGAAAAATTAATATGGGGAAAATGCGTAGGCAAGCCAGCCTCTGCAAACTCGGCTTCACAATAAACCCGGGTAAAACTGCCCCGTGCATCAGAAAAGCTGTTACGGCTAATCACACATACATCGGTACCACCCAGCTTTTCAAACTTCATACCCATACATTACCCCATGTTCAAAGGATGAAATTCTGGCAACAACTTTACGCTGACAAATTTATTTTCATCAACCCCCAAGGCTTTCATTTGAGCCTCAACCACTGGTATATCTCTTGATGTTATAACAAGCTTGTCAAAATCCAGCGTGGTCACATCCTCAGGCGCAAGCACTGGTATATTCAGGTTATAGCCGAGTATATACTGCCACCGCTCCCGTGTTGCAGGGGCATTATCAAGCACGGCTACAATCTGCTGGTTTTCAAATTCTTTATCGAACAAAAATTCCATAAAGGTACTGCCCGCACCCATAAAAACAATCCGCTGGTCAGGCCCCAAGGCCTTTACAAGGCTATATAATCCACCTGTTAGCTCATCCCGCATAAAATTGCGTGCGGTCGGTGTAATCTCAGAAACAGAAAAACCAGTATCCCCTGCCCCTAGGCCGTGTGGGTAACCATAGGCCTCAAAGTCTTCGCGGTAATGATGATAAATCGCCTGCTTTGTGTGTGCGTCGAGAAACGCCTGTCGGGGTGGTACCGGCTTACCAAGTTTTAGGCCTTCTGAAGCTATGGGCAGCTCAGATACAGGACCGGTCATACCACCCACCGGTTCGTAGCGGGCTTTGTTTGCGTGCAAGCTTTGGCTTTGTAAGCCTGAAGCAAGATTAAACTGTTTTTCCAGCCCGCCAAGAATATTGTCTATACCTGTTTCTATTTTCAGAATCTGGTTAAATTTTAAAACCCCGAGGCGTTCAAGTTCACTAAACTGCTGCCTGCAGTGCCCATCACCAAACCGGGTAAAGTGTGCCTTCGGCAAACTTAGAAAATCGCGGAAACTAAGCGTGTGATTGCGCAGATACAGCACCATCAAAAAGGCACTAACCGCACGGTCGTATGGGTCTCTCACTATTTTTACTGTTGTCCAGTCGCCGCTTTCACCGCGCAGTATAGATTCGCGTAAATCCTCAAGCACTGCACCATATGTAGCCGAACTTTGGTGCGCCAGCATCAGTTCGTACTTGCCTGCGCCAAACTTGGTGCGGGCGTCTTTCGCATATTGTTCAAGACCGTGAATACGGTGGTACCAGTTCAAAATACTGCTCGCCGCCGCCTTGGGCGAGAAAAAAACCGCCAACCTTTGATCTGGGAATAAAAGCATGGAGGCGGCAGACAAATGCCTTCCCAGTTCCGCTTTCTTTTCACTATGGCTTAATTTCATACTATCCTCTTACCCAGAGAGGCAGGCATCAGCCAGCCGCTTTAGCCCACCATATAAAATAGCAAAGACTTCTGGTGTGTTGATTGCCTGCCACCCCTGATACGCCGTGCCCTCTATATTGCAACCAGAGAAGAGCGTTTCCAAAGCAGCCCCCACTGACGCTGGGTTATAGTCATAGCCTACATAGCTGGCTTCAGGGAAAATGCTTTTTAAGGCAGTACTGTTTTGTGTCACCAGCAAACAGCCTGCCGCCATGGCATTTGAAACCCGGTCATGTATAGGGGTACCTGATGTGCTGGTATTCATAATCGCACTGCACTGCCGGTACATATAATAACTGTCCATCATTGTATGATGGGGGATGTAGCACGCCTTTGATGTTTCTATTATCTGAGGCGGAATACCGCGCCCGGAAAGCGTTACCGGAAACCTGACCAGCTCTGTCAGCAGCAGGTTTCGGCGTTGCAGCTCAATGCCTTTATCGGCAAGTTTTATCATTTTTGCAAAATGCTCACGTGCCGGGTCATGGCCCCTTTTGGCCATGAAAGCTGCAATATCGCTGGGGGTACAGTCCTGATCTGTTACAAATTTTTCGACACAGGCTTCAACATCAGGTCGTATGTCCGCTGCACATTCGGCGCTATCAGAAAGATAACTGTCAAGCGTTGAACCCTGCCAGTCAAAATTAATGGGCACAAAGAGCTGATGCTCTCTTTTCGCTACACCAGACAGGGCTTGCTCAGACAGGCTTGTGCCGTAGTGCAACCCAACATTCCAGATAAAGTCTGTTTTGCAGGCAGATGCGCCTTGGTAATATTTTTTATAAAATGCTTCGCTTTCAGGGCTGGTGAATAAAAAACACGTATGACCGTCATTCATCCACGGTCTGAAAACATACAAAGGGTGATCAATCACAAAACAGATGTGCGGAATTTTATCCTTTTTCAGCAACTGGTTGAGCGGCACGCCCAACACACTGTGCCGCCGCATACTGTCGTTAATGGTAAGCGCAATAGAGCTTTCTGGGCATTGCCTGATTTGATCCATGGCTATTGTTGTTGGCTCACCTTCGCAGCAATGGACAAAACCAAAACCAACGCGCTGGGCAATACTACCTAGCGCCTGCGCGTAAGCATAGCCATGCTCCCCAGCATTCGAGAAAAAATAAATCGTGACAGCATGAGTGCTCATAAATTCAGTTCATTACCCTGCATGGCCCCAAAAGATAACGCTACTATACAGACATTTCTGAGTATTGAGCGATAGCGTTAACAGTAAATAGCATTTGTAATATAGGCTATACTATATAGTCTGGAATAAAAATGGCCTTTGATGAGTAATTGCTACGGGGAGGTTTTTCTATGCGTATGATACTTAATGCGAAAATAGTAATGCTACTGGTGACTGGTTACTGTTTTAACACCTTTTTTCCAACAGCTTTAGCCGATGACAAACCTGTAAGAGCCAGAGGCCTAGGCATACCGTTTGATGGCACACCTGGGCACTTTAATGCCATCACAGATGTGCCAGGCGTTACAGTTGGTGAAACTACCATTATAGCGGATTTGCCAGACGGCAAAGCCGTACGTACTGGTGTAACAGCTATTTTACCGCGCGGCACAGAAACCCATGATAAGCCTGTGTTTGGTGGCTATTTTTCCCTGAATGGTAACGGCGAAATGACCGGTACAGCATGGCTTGAAGAGTCTGGCATGCTGGAGGGACCCATCCTTATTACCAATACGCACAGTGTTGGCACAGTGCGCGACGCGAGCATTGCATGGCGGGTAGCAGCGGGTGCCGCCGACGCCAGTGGCTACTGGTGGTCGCTGCCAGTTGTAGCAGAAACATGGGATGGGTGGCTGAACGACATTAATGGCTTCCATGTAAAAGCCGAGCATGTGACCGAAGCCCTGAACGGCGCTGCCAGCGGGCCGGTAGGCGAAGGCAACGTGGGCGGCGGCACAGGTATGATTTGCCACCAGTTTAAATGTGGAACCGGTACATCATCACGCATTATAGAAATGAACGACGGCCCCTATAGTGTCGGCGTACTGGTACAGGCTAATTATGGCACACGTGATACGCTAAGGGTCGCGGGTGTGCCTGTTGGCAAACATTTGCAGGAAGATAAAGCCTATAGTGAAAATAACACCCGTTTCACAGAAACCGGCTCCATTATTATTGTCGTTGCGACCAATGCACCCTTGCTGCCACATCAGTTAAAACGGCTGTCCCGGCGTGCGGCCCTTGGTCTCGCCCGCAATGGCAGTTATGCAGGCAACGGCAGCGGTGATATTTTTGTTGCTTTCTCTACTGCCAACCAAAACGCCTTACAGAGCGGCCCCAAAACAGCGATTACCATGATTACAAATGACGAGATGGACCCGCTCTTTCTGGCCGTGGTAGAAGCCACCGAAGAAGCAATCATCAATGCCCTTGTTGCGGGGCGCGACATGACGGGCAATATGGGCCATACTGCAAAAGCAATTTCCCATAAGGCACTTCAGGATATTATGCGCCAGTATAACCGCCTAAACAAATAATATAGCCGCCCAAAACCATGTAACTTAAGTTTAAGGGTGTATTATTGCTTTATAGACTATGCAATATTTCCACCGCCAACATTCAGCGTGGGAGAAATAAATGGCATATCAAACAGGACTGATACAAAAAGCAGTAGCAGCAATAGCACTGGCAGGCGGGATTTCCAGCCTTGTTACTGCAACTGATGTTACAGTTATCTATGCAGGGGAACTGCTAGCGGTGCCGGGTAAGGCGTCAGAGAAAAACAAAACTGTCGTTATTAAAGACGGCATCATCAGTGAGGTACGAGACGGCTTTGCCGATAGTGCTGAATTCGGCGAGGGTGCAAAGCTAGTAGACCTTAAAAACAGCTTTGTTATGCCGGGCATGATGGACATGCATGTACACCTCCAAGGCGAACTTGGTCCAAAAAATGATAGCGAAAAGCTAAGATTTTCAGATGCCGACAACGGCATGCACAGCGTGCTGTTTGCAAAACGCACTCTTGACGCGGGTTTTACAACAGTGCGCGATTTGGGCAGCGAACCAACCCATATTTTTGCACTGCGTGATGCCGCTGCAAAAGGCTGGGTCGCAGCACCCCGCATTATAGCCGCAGGCAGTGCTGTTGCGGCAACGGGCGGGCACGGCGATGTCGACGGTATGCGTCATGACCTGCTGGAAAAATACACACCGAAAACTATCTGCGACGGTGCGGATGATTGCCGCCATGCTGTGCGCACTGCTGTAAAATACGGCGCAGATGTTATTAAAATAACGGCGACTGGCGGTGTGCTTTCTGACACTAATACAGGCACAGGCCAGCAAATGACCGACGACGAACTAAAAGAAGTTATGGACACAGCCCACAGTTTAGGCCGTAAAGTGGCCGCACACGCCCATGATGCAGTGGGTATTAATGCGGCACTTAAAGCAGGTGTTGACAGCATTGAACATGGGTCCTATGCCGACGCTGAATCCGTGAAGCTTTTCAAAAAAACGGGGGCATACCTTGTGCCTACTCTGCTTGCAGGGGATACAGTTGTGAAAATGGCAGAAGGCAGTGATTTCATGCCCACCGCCATTAAGGAAAAAGCCATACGGGTTGGCGCTGATCTGATGAAAAACTTCAGTAATGCCTACAAGGCAGGCGTGAAAATAGCTTACGGCACTGATAGTGGTGTCTCGCATCACGGTGATAATGCAAAAGAGGCTATCCTTATGGAAAAAGCGGGCATGCCTGCTATGGAAGTGTTGAAATCTGCAACCGTAAACACGGCTGACCTCATTAGTATGTCAGACAAACTGGGCACGCTTGAGGCAGGTAAATATGCTGACATTATTGCAATGGACGGCAGCCCACTTGCTGACCTTCATGAACTGCTTGATGTTGATTTTGTTATGAAATCTGGCGTGATTTACAAGCAGAACTAAAATTAGGTAAAAGCCTAAAAAGCCATTGTCTGGCGGGGCTCCCCTGCCAGGCATCCCCTTTACTATAGTAATTTATCCCGCACCTGCCTTCATTAAATAGTCTTTAAGATAATATCTGTATGAATCAATGACATATAGAATCACTTTTCTTTGAATAGGGGTGACCATGACTTTTGCGGGAAAAATAATTTCTTCTATCTCTGGGCGCTTGGCATTGATGGGTGGGCTTATTGTTGTTGTTTTTGGCTTTCTAGGCTGGTTTACCTATAGTGAAAACACTCAGATTAGCCATAAGCTAGACCATGAAGCTGCCATTAACGTGCAGAATGAAAATATTATTGGCATGCAAACTGCAGCACTTGAATTGCTGCTAACCGCAATGGATAGCCTTATTGATAATGCGGAAGGTGAGGTAAGCCCGGAGCGGCAAGCTGTTGCTGTTGCATCCATCAATACCCTTCGTGAAAATGCAGTGGCTGTTCGAAAAAGCATTCTATTTAACCTACTCCACCAAGAGCTTGACATTATTGATAAAGCTATTGAAAATCTAAACCAGACCGTTGCAATAGATCTTTATCAAGCCTTTAAAGACAAAGCGCCACCATCTGTTTTTGAGCAATTTGATACCGACATTGATGAAAGTGGTGAAGCCTTGCAGGCTACGCTTGATATTGCCGTCACTAAAGTCCGATTAGAACTGAAAAAATCGCTACAAGATAGCAAACAAGCCCTTGATGCTACAAACTCAACGGTTTTGGTGATTGTTTTTACGGCCATAATTGGTATCACGATTATATTCTTTCTTTTTACAAGAGGCATTACAGCCCCACTGGGTGACATAGTTTCTTCTATGCTAAAGCTGTCTGAGGGCGATAGAAATATCGCCGCAGTAAACACACGGTTGGTGGAAATTGGCCGTATGGCCAGAGCATTACAGGTTTTTAAAAACAATGCAGAAGAAAACGAAAAACTTCAGACACAAGCCGAACAAGAAAGACGCGAGCGCACTGAACAGGAAGAGACACACCGTTTAGAAAGTGCTGCACAAGAACGGGAAGCAAACGAACGCACACTGTATGAGCAACAAGAAGCCGAACGCAAAAAAGCCGAAGACCGCCTGGCGCTCGCCAATGACTTTGAAGCCAGTGTTCGCGGTATTATCAGTAGCGTAGCAGCAGCTGCAAAGCAGCTCAATGGATCTGCAGAAAACCTTACAGAAGTAGCGGAAGATACAAAACGCGAAACAGAAACCGCGCGCGAGGCTACCACACAAGCAAATACAAATGTGCAAGCAGTTGCTGGCGCGACCGAGGAAATGTCTGCTTCTGTTAGCGAAATTAGCCAACAAGTAAGCCATGCAGCCGCTATCTCAAGTGGAGCTGTAACAACTGCCGAGGAAACCAACAAACAGGTAGGGGCATTATCTGATGCAGCCCTTAAAATTGGTGAAGTGATTAAGCTAATTACCGACATTGCCGCCCAAACCAACCTGCTTGCCCTTAATGCCACCATTGAAGCCGCACGCGCCGGTGAAGCCGGACGCGGGTTTGCTGTCGTTGCAAGCGAAGTAAAAAATCTTGCATCCCAAACCGCAAAGGCTACCGAAGGCATTACAGAACAGATCACCGCCATTCAGGATCAGACCAAAACCGCCGTAGGATCGGTAAACGGTATTAAGGATGTGATTGCCAATATCAGCCAGATTTCCACCTCTATTGCGTCGGCTGTGGAAGAACAAGCCGCAGCAACACAGGAAATTAGCAGAAATGTTTCGATGGCTTCAGGTGGCACCCAGTCAATCAGTGAAAGTGTGAATGTAGTGAATACAAAATCGACCGAAGTGGGCAGCGCTGCCAATCAGGTTTTAACAGCATCTTCAGCCTTAATGTCACAGTCAGATGAACTCAGCATGCAAGTAGAACAGTTCCTGAAACGCCTACGGCAATAAGCATTGATCACATATTATTTCACTATTAAAGCTCTTGAGATATGACAAGTGCACTACATGCCCAAAATTGACTAATGGTTTGCAGAAAATATACGTTTAATGGGATGCTGTATCTTGTAATTTTATTATCCTCTACCATATAGAATAACGTAATCTATTGCGGTTACACTTCAGCGGCAAATGATTGCTGCACCCATGAAAGAGACATTCCATGTCCTTCAAAGACCTTTCAAAACCTGCTAAAACTTCTACTCCCGCACAGAAGCCTGCTGTTGCACCTGCAAAAACTGCAGAAACTACGGCTACTAAAGACACGCCTAAAAAATAAGTCATAAGCGTGTTTCTTTAGAGGGGATAAGCCCTTCTCCTGATCCAGCGAACAAACAAGAGCGGTGCTCAACACGCCGCCCCTAAAGAGATGATGCTATTGATTAGCAAGCAAGACTTGCATCTTCTCCTTCTAATAAGGAAAGATCATGACTAAACTACCCCTGCTGCGCACTATCATAGCATCCCTCTTTATATGCGGATTTTTAAGCGCACCTATCTTTGCTGCTGTAGCTGAAAAAGCTGCAAACGATATACCGCAAAATGCGCATGTAAAACGCTACGGCAACGGTTGGGAGTGTGACGAAAACTTTCAAAAAAGCGACGATGACAACACCTGTATAGCTGTCATTATCCCTGCAAACGCATACGCGACCAACAATAGCTACGGCAAAGCCTGGGATTGCAATCATGGGTATCGTAGTGTTGGTGATAACTGTTTTGCCATTGCCGTACCAGAAAACGGGTACCTGACAGAGACAAGTTATGGCACCGGTTGGGAATGTGGCAGAGGTTTTCGTATTGCTGACACCATATGCTCGAAAATTCTTGTGCCCGCCAATGGCCACCTCACGGAATCATCTTACGGCTCTGGTTGGGAATGTAACCGTGGTTATAATATTACAGATGACGACTGTATTGCCATCAAGACTCCGGCAAATGGCTACCTGACAGATACAACATATGGAACCGGCTGGGCGTGTAATCGTGGATTTAAAGCAACGGCAAATAGCTGTATCGCTGTTAAAGTACCGGAAAATGGCTACCTGTCACCCACATCGTCTGATCTCGGGTGGGCCTGCGAGCGCGGTTTTAAAATGAACGGTGAAGCTTGTGAACCTATCCACGTCCCTAAAAATGCCTATTTTGTCGAAGCATCTTATGGTCAGGGCTGGAAATGTAATAGAGGCTACCGCGACGATAACAATGGTTGTGTTGCAGTTGATATCCCCGAAAATGCCCACCTTGATTATACTGGTAATAACTGGACCTGTAATAAACCCTATGAGCGGCAGCAAAACAGGTGTGAAAAACCAGGGTAATCTACTCATCCCCCTAAACCCTGATTTCACCTTTTATTTTACGGCCCATGAGGCCCTACAGGCTGGAGCCTTCCATGAATAGACCGGATAAAAAAATAACGGATATGCACTCTGGGCATATTAACATAAGCCGTAAGCCCGGCGCTGATAAACAGCTAATATGGAACATTCCTAAAGAGCGTTTATGCCTACGGTGCAAAGTTACCTTTCACAGTGATTGGTCTGGCGAACGTATTTGCTCGCGCTGTAAAAGTTCTGGCGTCTGGAAAAGCGGGTCGCAGTTTTAAACCCCGTTATATTGCAAATATCTTACCTGTTTAAAGGCACTAGTCATCAAATAATTGATGCCCATGATCATACATAACCTGAATGGCAGCAGTAACAATTTCTTCGGAAAAATGCGTACCTTTCATATCATATAGAATTGCAATAACACCTTCAAGCTTCATGGGCTTCCGGTATGTTCGTTTGCTAGTGAGCGCAGAAATAACATCAGCCACCCCCACTATCTGACCTCCCATAGAAAGGTAGGGTTGTGACAGCCCTAAAGGATAGCCCGATCCATCAAGCCTTTCGTGATGCTCAGATATAAATTTGGCCGCTTCCCGGTCCAGCTTTACATTTTGCATCAGTGTTAAACCCTGAATCACATGTGTTTTCACCAGATTATATTCTTCATCCGATAACTTGCCCGGTTTTGACAAGATTTCTTTCGGAATAGCCTGTTTTCCAACATCATGCAGGAAAGCCGCCACCCTAATAGATTTGGCTATATTTTTTGGTACACTCAACGCTGATGCAATATTACTCGCTAATTCAGCAGTTTCACGGCAATGCTCCTTGGTAAAAGGATCATTCAAGCCAATCATATCCAGCGCAAAATCCACGAATATATCTTCGGTTACAACAACCGACATTCTTCAACCCCCCAAGGTTAGGTTTACGTGTCCATTTCATGATATGTGGCAAATAGTTATTTAAAGGTAAATAGACGCCTAACCACATCTAGGCGCCTATGTAGACAGGGTTCACGATAGTTATCTTTGTAACCAGTTTATCGCGCCTTCAGCGGCCTGTTTACCTTGTGCAAGGCAGGCCGTAATCAGATAGCCACCCGTTGGGGCTTCCCAGTCCAGCATTTCACCGGCACAGAATATACCCGGCACACTTTTAAGCATCAGGTTGCTGTCTACCGCACTGAACGAAACACCCCCAGCCACGCTAATGGCCTCTGCCACTGGACGCGGGCTTATAACCGGTAGAGATATAGATTTAATGGCCATAGCCAAGCGGTTTGGGTCTGCTATATCGTCTGCCCCCACACACTCGCGCACTAAACCGGCTTTAACCCCTGCCAAGCCCGTTACGCGCTTCAGATGCGTTGCAAAAGATTTTTTGCCTTTTGGTTTGGCCAGATCTGCCTTTAAACGCTCAATCGTTCTACCTGGCACCAAATCCAGTTGCAGGTCTGAGTTTTGGCCTTCCGACAATCGATCACGGATAAGTGCCGCAAGGCCGTAGACAGCACTTCCCTCTATGCCGTATTTACTAATGACAAAATCACCCTGCACCCGTTGCTCACCTACAGAGAGAATAATGTTTTTAACTGGTGTGCCAGCAAATTTCTCTATGAAATAAGGGCTCCAGTGGCAATTAAAGCCGCAATTGGCAGGGCGAAACGGGGCTATCTCCACCCCTTTTTCAGTCAGGTATTTTTGCCAGCTACCGTCAGCCCCTAAGCGCGGCCAGCTTGTACCACCCAGCGCCAGTATAACCGCTTTTGCTTTTACCGCGACCAACCCCTCAGGGGCTGTAAATAATAACGTTCCGGCTTCACCCCACCCTGTCCAGCGGTGGCGGGGCCTAAGTATAACCCCTGCACCAGAAAGCCGCGCAAGCCATGCCCGCAGCAAAGGGGAAGCCTTCATCACACGCGGAAAAACACGCCGCGATGACCCTGTAAAGGTTTCAGCTCCCAGTCCGTCAGCCCATGTACGCACCTGATCTGGTGTAAAGGCTTCAAGTGCAGGCCTGATACTTTCCGCGCGTTCCCCGTACCGGGTAACAAAGGTGTTGAGCGCTTCAATGTATGTAATATTGAGGCCTGATTTTCCTGCCATTAAAAGTTTGCGTGCCGGTGTTGGCATCGCATCAAAAACAACAGCCTTTAGGCCTTTTTCTGCCAGCACTTCTGCCGCCATAAGGCCCGCAGGGCCAGCCCCTATAATGGCAACATCAAGCATTTCAGTTGTCTCTTGGGGCATCACATTTTCTCTAAGGCTTCATATCGGCGCACCCTAGCGAGTTCAACGGCGCTAGACAAGAGCATTGCCTTTATGGTTTCCGGCACCACGCCAGAACAGTTCTAGACATTATTCCTGTTTTCGCTATAGCCTTCCTGAGTGACTAAAAAAGGGAATATCATGACAAAATGCCTGCGGCCCATCCCCTTGAATATTTTCTGGCATTTAATACGCCCGAACCCGGCGCTCGTGAACCATTCACCCGCCTATTATGCCCTGTTAGTGCAACAAAAATCAGCCATTTTCCTTTTCTTTCTGTTTTTGGTGCGGCTCCCGCTTCTCGCTTTCATGCCACTTGCAATTTTTATATGGGCGCTTCATTGGCGGCGCCAAAAAGCTGCAGGCCTCATAGGCCTTATAAAGCGCCAATTCTGGTGTGACTATCTCACCCACCTTAAAAATGCGGTTTTATACGGTATTTTGCCTTCTGAATATTATTATTACGATCTGGAAAGCGGCGACTACAGCCCCGCCCTTTATACCCGTAAGTATGAAACCAAAGGCATGCACCTACTCCTGAACAGTGGGTCTGGGCAGGACATTCAAAAACTCAAGAACAAGGAACGCTTTACAAGCGTATGCAGCGAAGCGGGTATTGCTGCAGCCAGCATTTCTTTTGTGCTAGACCACAGCCCCTTGCCCGAAACATTACCAAAATCCAGTTTATTCATTAAACCCCGTGAGGGCATTAGCGGCCAAAACACGCACTGCTTTGAATATAGTAACGAGCTCTACAAAAATAAAAAAGATGGTACCGAATATAATGAAGCGGCTTTCAGGGAAGAGCTAACACAGCTTGGCACAAATAGGCCCTATCTTATTCAACCTTTGCTTACTAACTGTGAAGCTCTTAAAATACTGTCTCCCGGCGGCCTTGCAACAGTGCGGGTAGTAACAGCTAGAACAACAGACGGTACATACCAGATAACAGACGCAGTTTTGCGCATGTCCGGTAGCCCGGAGAATATAACCGACAACTTTAACGGCGGTAATATTGCGGCCCCCATAGACCCTGAAACCGGCCTGCTCGGCGCTGGTGTCTATAACAATAGGGTAGGTAGTTTGAAGGATGATGTAGCCACACACCACCCCTATACAAAGGCCCCCATTAAAGGTACCTGCATCCCCGAATGGAAACAGGTTCAGGCATTTTGCCTCCATGCCCATGAAGCCGGCTTTAGCGAGTTTGTGCATATAGGCTGGGATGTGGCAATTACAGAAACGGGCATCATGATGATCGAAGGTAACTGGAACCCGGGTTTTGCCATGCTCCAGCGGTTAAGTGGCACACCTCTTGGCGCAAGTGCCCTAGGTGCCGTTTTAAATGATCATTTTAAAGAACACCTGAAAGCCGGGACACCGCTTAATGGGGTGGTATAACCTTAAGCGGCTTCCCGTTCCGTTTCAGTATCTGCTGGCGCAGATTTTTCTTCTGCGCCGCGGCGGGTAAGTGCCCTATTAACAGGGTCTTTCAGGCGCTTGAACGGGCCAACATAGGCATCAAAAACAGACGTTGGCACTTCCCAATTTTCGCCCTTTAAGCCCAACTTAAACTGCTCGCGCTCTTTTGGCACATAAAGGGTACCAAACATCCAGTCCCATACCGCAAGCTTAAGGCCCATGTTTTTATCAAGGTGGCGTTCTTCGCTGGAATGATGAATTTGGTGCTGTGCCGGGCTGATAAAAATATGATTTAAAACCCGGCCGTATGATATCCAGACGTGGGAATGACCAAGACTGCTGCCAAGCATGTTTATAAAAAGTTGCAACGCGTTCGAGCCCAGAATTTCCACTACAGTCAGCTCCCCCGGGAATATAAGTAAAAACACGCCTGTTACTACAAAACGCATCGCCAGCGTGCACAGGGCTGCCATAATACGATCAACCGGGTGGGCGCGGTAATTTGTGATCGGCGTTAGCACCCCCGCCGAATGGTGCAGCCGGTGAAATTGCCACAAAAACGGCACAAAATGCTCTAGGTAATGGGCGATAAACTTACCAAAATCATAGGCTATCGCCAAAACTGCTGTATAAAAAATCGTAATCAGGAAATTATTGTCGCTAATGCCTTCATAAAATGGCACAGCTTTATTGACCGCAAGTCCCAGAAGAACCAGCCCCAAAGCATGCATCCCGGTAATAAAGACCCGATCAAACAGGAAATATTTATAATCAAACCGGGCAGAGGGATGTAGAAAAACCTGTTTCGGGAAGCAATATTTTACAAAATTAAAGGTGGCTGTACCTTTCTTTATCTCGTATGCCCATGCTGCAAGTACAAAAGCAAGCGTAGATAAAAGGTACGGCGCCTCTGTCAGCCGTTTAGCAGCCCCAAGCATTCTATCTGCAATGAAAATAATCTGTTCCATAGCTGCCCTTATAAACAATTTCGCATACTATGCCGAGTATTGATTATTCCCCGGTTTGTCAATTCACCTAATCTGCAAAACCGAGGCAATCTAGGCGGGGTAATAGGGAGAGTTCTTTGCGAAGGCTTGGCAGTTAGATGAAAGAAATACGACATAACTGTCATACATACGGTTTTTCGAGGTGTTGCCCGTCTATTCAGTATGAAAAGGGAGATAGGTTATGAAGTTTTCTAAAATACTACTGGCAAGCTTTTTTATAGCAGGCTTGCAACCAGCAAGTGCGGGCGACGCCATCACAGTGAACTGGTACCACGGCAAAGAATTTCTTTATCCGGTTGTGCAGGCGTTTACCCACGACACCGGCATAAAAGTAACGGTTACAAATTCAGATGATGCGTTCGACACAGACGTGATGTTTGTGCCTGATTTTTCGACGCTAGAACGTGTTGAAAACGAGCAGTTTTCCAACATTCAATCGCCAGAACGTGACGCCCGTGTGCCCGTGCAGTGGCGTGATGAAAAAGGCCTTTGGTATGGTGTTGTTGTTCGACTACGCGGCATTGCCTACAATGCCGACAAAATAAGCGCGGATAAGCTTACCTCTGTTTACGGGCTGATGGACCCTGCTCTCAAGGGCCGTATATGCCTTCTCGAAGGTAGCTACAAATCAAACCGGTCTTTTCTTGCAACCCTGATTGTAGAAGACGGTGAAGAGAAAGCCCGTGCGTGGGCAAAAGCTGTTCGTGAAAATGCCGAAACCAAGCGGGTTTACGATAACGATATGGATAATATCAGCCATATCGCAAACGGCGAATGTGATGTCGCGCTTTTGGATAACTATTATTATCACTATATGCGCGAGGGCAAACGCACCAGCAAATATAACATTCCCGATAGTTACACTGAGCAAATGCCAGAACTTACATCAAAAGTAAGTGTTATTTGGCCAGAGCAGGCAACACGCGGCACAGCAGCTAACGTAACCGCAGTCGCCGTTTCCAAAACAACAGAAAACCGCGAGGCCGCCCTTAAATTTGTAGACTTTATCTTGTCTGACAAAGGCCAGGAACTGATGGCTGAGAATGTTTTTAAATACCCTGTCGTACCGGGTGTTGAATGGCCACAGCGATTGAAAGATATGGGCCGCCCCAAAATTAGCGACCTAAACCTGAATAAATTGCGCGGGAAAATTCAGATAGCTGATAAAATTTATTCCGAGACAGGCTGGGAATAAAGAACCACATCCATAATCCCCAAACTTATAAGTGCCGGATTTTCCGGCACTTTTTTTATGCCCGCTCTTTCTTTACAAATACCTCTATAAAATATGTTTAACCAAATTGTAAATTGCCCTATCCCAATGGAAAAGCCTGCTGGTGTATTTTGAGCCACCCTATCAAAAGGGCATCCATAACATGCCTAAGCAAGTCCTCAAGGCAGGTACACAATGCCTTTGACAAAAAAGGTAAGGGAGAAGAAATGTGTATAGATTAACCGGCAAACATACAGCCTGCGCTACAGCAATTAGCCTATGCCTTGGAGCATTTACCGCTCAAACGGCGACTGCGCAGACAGCAGCAGATAGTGATGAAATTTTTGACGAAATTATCGTAACCGCTCTCAAGCGCTCCACTTCATTACAGGAAACACCAGCAGCCATTAGTGCTATTTCCAGTGAAACACTGAGAAGCATGGGTGCAACAGGTCTGGATGATGTCTTCCGTTTTGTACCCGGTCTTGTCGTGCAAGAAGGCGAAACCGGCGGCGGCCGAGGCAGACTTTCTGTACGCGGCATTAGAAGCCAAGGCGAAGCAACACTTGGCCTATATTATGATGAAACTCCTATTATCGGCTCAAACGGCACCAGCTCTGACCCCGGTGGTCGTACCGGCGACCTGAATCTTTTTGATATCGAACGGGTTGAAGTGCTGCGCGGCCCACAAGGCACCCTATACGGCGCCAGTTCCATGGGCGGTGCTATTCGTATTCTGTTTAACAAGCCAAACTTCGAAGAGTATGAAGGCGAAGTGCTCGGCCAAATGACAGACACCAAAGGCGGCGGTTTTGGGTATGCTGTGAAGGGCATGGTGAATGTACCCTTCAACGAAAAGTTTGCAGCCCGTCTGGTTCTCAGCACACAGGACACAGATGGCTATGTCGATAATGTCACGCTTGGGCGCGATAACGTGAACGATTCCGAGCAGCAAGGCGGCAGGTTAATACTGGGTTTCAAACCATCAGACACGGTAAATTTTACCTTGACCGGTGTTTTCCAGAAATCAACGCTGGATGGCTCAGCCTATTTTGATGAGACCTTAGGCTTTTATAACAGTAACGACCCTGTGCTTTTGTCATACGAAGAAAACTTCAAAATGATCAGCGGCGTTCTGGACTGGGATCTGGGCTTTGCTACGCTGACATCCTCAACGGGGTGGCAAAAATCAAAAACCAACAGAACAGTAGATGCAACAGCTACAGTTAACACATCCATTTCGTTTCCAACAACACCGTGCCGCATCTATTTTGGCCTAACATCCCCTGACAGCTGTACGGCAGATCAGATTGATGAATACACAGCTTATGCCGAAACTCGCACACCCGGGTTTTTCTATGCCGTACTTGATAACGAAGTGTTCACGCAGGAAATAAGGCTATCGTCCAATGACAGTGGCCCCTTTCAGTGGACCGTTGGTGGATACTATGAAAAACGCGACGACCACATCGACAGCTATGTTGTAACAGCTGACGCTGAAACAGGTGAGCTGATTACACCCATTGATGTAACTGGTCTTCGCTACATTCAAAATGATGTGAAGCAAACCGCTCTGTTTGCAGAAGCAAGCTATGAAGTTATAGAAGACCTAACCCTAACAGCAGGCATACGGCGCTATAATTATAAAAAGACAATTTCAGGTGAAGTTTTAATCCCGAGTGCACCTACATTTCAGGCACCAGGTGACTATAGTTCAGTAGATGCTGATGCCTCTGGCTGGGTAACCAAATACGGCGCTGACTATAAAATCAATGACGACATTATGGTGTATGCAACTATCGCTGAAGGCTTTCGTCCCGGCGGTGTGAACAACACCCCTAATTTGCCAACAAACCTTGAAATATATGATGCAGATAGCCTGTGGAACTATGAAATCGGTCTAAAAACATCGTGGTTCGATAATAAGCTGATTTTCAATACCAGCCTGTTCCGCACAGACTGGAAAAACATGCAAATTACCGGATCCACCCCCGATAACGTATTCCGGTATCTCACCAACGCAGGCTCTGCCCGTGTTGAAGGGATAGAATTTGACGCCATGCTGCGCCCAACAAGCGGCCTGACATTTACAGCGACATTTGCCTACCTCGACGCTTACCTGACAGAAGACCAGTCTAACGAGAATGTTCTGGTGGTATCCAGCACTGGCTTGAAAGGCGATAAAATACCGTATGTACCAGAATATACGGCATCTCTTTCTGCAGAATATATCACGCCTGTCACAGACACCCTTAATGCGATTGCCAGGCTTGATTATTCGTATACAGGCGAATCTGCCAATGGCTTTAGGCCAACATACCTCTACTATGCCACTTTTGGTGATTATAGCATGATTAATGCACGCCTCGGCCTGGAGGCCGCTGACTGGAAGGTGTCCCTGTTTGCCCGTAATCTGATGAACAGTAAGGGCATCACCAATAACGGCGGCGCGGGTACACTTATTGCGCTCACACCGCGCACAATCGGCATTAACTTAGGCTATAGCTTCTAAAAAAGCCTTCAATAAAACGATACCTACGGCCCGGCTTTTGTCGGGCCGTTTTTTATGGCCATCACACCAGCAAACCGGTTTGGTAAAAAACCTTACCAAACTGTTGGGCACCACCTGTTGCATATATGGCAATTGTAAGCGAAGTTTATAGAAACTAGTATGCTTGTGCTTACTATATCAGTCGGGGGAATTGGAATGGAATTGCGTTTACGGAAACATCTTATTAGGGCAATGGCGGCTTTTTGCATGGTTGGGAGCCCTGCTTTAGCTGAAACAACACAGCACCTGGAAACAGCAGGCCTTGTAGCCCCTGTTGAAATCCTCAAGGACAAATGGGGTATTTCGCACATTTATGCACAAAATCAAGCCGATCTGTTTTTTGCCCAAGGGTATAGTGCTGCACGCGACAGGCTGTTCCAGTTTGAAATATGGCGCAGGCGTGCTTTGGGCCTAATGGCCGAAATTCAGGGCGAAAAAGCTCTCCAGCATGATATTGGCGCCCGGCTCCTAAAATTCAGGGGTGATATGGATGCCGAAATGCAGCATTACCATAAAGACGGAAAAGAAATTATCACATCGTTTGTTCGCGGTGTGAATGCCTACATTGAAGAAACCCGCAAAAACCCTGACTTGCTGCCTGTTGAATTTCAGCTTCTTGGCATCACCCCCGGTTACTGGACACCCGAAGTGGTTATATCGCGCCATAATGCGCTAACCGGCGGTGCCTCGCAGGAGGTAATGCTATCTGCCCTTGTTGACATGACCGGTCCAGACGCTACCGAAGCCCTATTCCCTTTTACAGAAAAAGCATATCTCAAGGCATTCGACGGCGTAGACCTGTCTGATATTCGCAATAACCTGATGGACCTTTATACAGCATCGCGTACGCCGCCCGCATTTGATAAAGACGATCTGGCGGCTAATAACATCACAGATAGCAGCGCTGTAAATTTCGCAAGCCTGAATAACCACAACCAAAGCCCGCCGAATGTGATGGAAGAGATGAACACAATCGGCAGTAACAACTGGCTTATTGCAGGCTCAAAAACCAAAAGCGGCTTTCCCATAATGGCAAATGACCCACACCGGTCTATCACTATGCCGTCGCTCCGCTACTGGGCGCACCTTGTCGCCCCCGGTTGGAATGTGATCGGTGGCGGCGAGCCAGTTCTGCCCGGTATATCCATTGGGCATAATGAATACGGCGCATGGGGGCTTACCATCTTCCGGATCGACCAAGAAGACCTGTACGTTTACGAAACAAACCCTGAAAACCCGAATGAATACCGCTATGAAGGCAAATGGGAAGCCATGGAAACTGTCAGTGAAACAATTCCTGTGCGCGGGGCAGCCCCAGTTACCGTTACCCTAAAGTATACAAGACACGGCCCTGTATTAATGGAAAAAACAGAAGGCCATAAAGCCTTTGCCCTTCGCGCCGCTTGGCTGGAAACTGGCACCGCGCCCTATCTCGCAAGCCTCAGGATGGATCAGGCAGATAGCTGGCAGGCATTCCGGGAAGCCTGCTCCTATAGCGGCTTACCGGGCGAAAATATGATCTGGGCGGACAAAGAAGGTAATATTGGCTGGCAAACAGTTGGCATTGCACCGCTTCGGGTTGGTTGGAATGGGCTTTTACCTGTAACCGGTGATGGCCGCTATGAATGGGCCGGCTTTGCGCCCATCAAGTCCATGCCGCATATGTTAAACCCTGAAAATGGGTATTTCCAAACAGCAAACCAAGTGAATGTGCCTGAAGGCTACCCCAATATTTATAGCCCACTTGGCGCAGACCCATTCCGCTTTGACCGCATTGGCGAACTGCTAGCAAGCAGAAACGATATGACAATTGAGGATTCCAAGACCATTCAGTTTGATGAACTTGCTATCCCGGCACGTATTCTTGTACCCCTGTTTAAATCTATCCAGCTTAATGACCCAAAAGCAGAAGAAGCCCGCCAAATGCTTCTGGCATGGGATTATAGAATGTCGGCAAACTCTGTTGCGGCAAACATCTATGCTGCATTTGAAAATGCCCTGCGTACCGCTATGCGTAACAGCCTTGTTCCTGAGGAAGCTTACCCCTATTTAACCAGCCTGCCGCTTACACAGGTGGTCAAATGGGCAACAGCCCCTGAAACCGCACCGGACGGCCTGTTCAGCGGTAAAGCTGAAGCGGCTAGAGACACGCTGTTGACAAGCAGTCTAAAAAGCGCCGTAAACACCCTCACAGAGAAATTGGGGCCAGATACAACACAGTGGCAGTACGGTAATGAAAAACAGCATTACAGCAAAATAATGCACCCGCTCAGCAAGATTGTTCCTGAACTAGCCGATAAATTTGATGTTGGTGGTGACCCTAAAGGCGGCAGCAGTAGTACTGTTAACCTCAGTGTTGGATCGCCCTATCATATCGCCGGGCCAAGCCTGCGGATCATTGCTGACACCAGCGACTGGGATAAAACCGTTGGCACAAATACACCCGGACAATCAGGAAACCCGGATAGCCCCTTTTATGATAACCTCTACGAAGGCTGGTTAAATGGCGACTATTTCCCTGCCTATTACAGCCGGGAAAAAATTGAAGCATCAACGCAAGAGAAAATCCTGTTAAAACCAGAGTGAGCTTTCCTATAAAAAGCTTATGCAAACACCAGACAGGCCGCTATAGTGCGGCCTTTCTTTTAACTAAACTGTGTAGTGTTTACCCGTTATGTCAGATAAATTTGTTGAGCCACCCCATTATGACCCGCCTATGGATCCCTATCTTGAGGTCCTGTATGTTGACGAGGATATACTGGTTCTCAACAAGCCTAGCGGGCTTTTGTCTGTTGAGGGCCGACCAGAACACCACAAAGACTGCCTTATACGGCGGGCAAGGGAACAATATCCTTCTGCCACTGTTGTACACCGGCTAGACCGTGACACATCTGGCGTTATTGTAATGGCCCTGAATATGGAAAGCCACCGCCATATCAGCAAACAATTTGAAAAACGCGAAACATCTAAAACCTATATCGCCCGGCTCAGCGGCCTTATTAGCGGTGATAAAGGCACAGTGAACCTACCCCTTAAAATAGACTGGCCCAACAGACCCCGTCAAAAGGTGGATTTTGAACTGGGCCGCGAGGCTATTACCCACTGGGAAGTGGCTGAACGAGAAGAAAGCGCGAATGCCACACGGGTCGTTTTTTACCCTATAACGGGCAGGTCACACCAGCTACGTGTCCATGCCCTAGAGCTTGGCCACCCGATCATGGGCGATAGTATTTACGGCGATGAAAAAGCGGCTGACCGCCTGCACTTACATGCAGCAGAACTAAGCCTGTTTCATCCGGTAAGCGGCGAACGCTTAACCTTCAAGGCACCCGCGCCGTTTTAAGGTCGTACTGATGTCAGATATGGCTACTGATGGTAGTGGCAATATTGTAGGCCGCACAGCTATTTAAGGGCACAGCAATCGCCGTGTCTTTCAGGGCAGTTACGGCCATATCAGCCAATATTTCCGGGTCATATACTTCACTCGACATCACCCCAACACGCGGCAGATACGCAACATTCTTATGCTGGTCGGGCTGGGTTGCTGTTGCGCAAACACGGCAGCCTGCAGCAAGTGCCTCAAGCACAGTAGCACCAGCAGCCCCCAAAAACACCTTGGACGCCCCCAGCAGCGAAGGCATGTCTGCTGCTCGTATCAGATGCACAGAAGATTCTGCACGCACGAGCGCATCTAGCGCTGAAATGGGCTCCACATAGTCAGGCACAGGCAGGAAAACCGGCATATCCGTGCGCTCAAGCAGTGCCTTTATAACCGGCAGGGCCAATGTGCCATTATCTGTGCCACCAAAGCTGACAACAATACCTTTTCGGTCACGCTCTGATTTGGCTGCCCTGAAAAACCGCTGGTCCACCAACGTGAAATCAGATCCTAAAAATGCACGCCCGATTGTGTAGGCGCTGTAATCCAGCCCATGAGCATACAGGTTTGGGTTCACAAGATAATCACAGACTACAGGCCGTTCCGCCAAGTCATCAATCACAAGGCTAACGCGAGATGCACAGCAAATTTTGTTAATTTCTAAAGCTGACTGAGAGCAGGTATCAATCACGACAAGATCGTCACTCAGGTCCGTAGGCATATCAAGCCTTGCCTCAAAACCAAGTGCTTCCACAAGGGACTTGCCTTCCATACTTGATAAAACAACAGTAATATCAAAGCCCTGCACCTCTAGAGCTGCAGCAAGTGTTAGTGTGCGCCTTACCCGCCCCAAACCAGACGTCTGACCACACTCAATAATGACAGTTGCACGAGCCACTAAGGCGCTCCATATATTTCTGTTGAATACCCAATCATTCAGCACAAACTGCCATGCACACTATATGCCAGACTGTTAAACTTATACGGTTATCATTTGTAAATGGCAAAAGTTAATATGTGGTAACAAGGCTTTACCGAAAAAAGAAACGCTTGAATAACGCATTACGGAGGACCTAAAGAGGTATTTGTATAGCCGTTTCGCCCTGCTCAAGCATAAAAACAGTCGCCATAAGGGCAATCTTGCCCATATCTTCTGTAACCGACCCTACTTCGCGGGCATGCATATAACCCGACAGGATAGACGCTGCCTGTGGCCGGCGCATTTCTATTTCACCCAGCATATTTGCCACCAGTATATAATTTTCTTCTGTCACATCAAACGTACCATTTAAAAAAGGCTTTTCGTCTTTCAGAACAGTGACCTCAAGTGTGTGCATGCTATCTCCTTGTTTCTAAAAAGGGAGTAACAGGATGGGGTAAAGTTGGCAATATACACTTAAACAAGCCCTAAAACTGAGACCTTCCTGCAACAGTTACAGAATTCTCACGCAATTGTAACGCATTCTCACTAGACTCTTTATTCGAGGTAATTATGGTAAATTGGCCTGATTAAGACAATTTGACGGCATGGGTAGACTATCAGACTGCGACTAATTGACTTGGTTTCGACGCGTGCATAACTGACCGGTACCATTCAAGACTCGCTGCAATTTAAGGAGCCAACAAATGGCAAACGGTACAGTAAAGTGGTTTAATGCAACAAAAGGTTACGGCTTTATCAAACCTGAACAGGGCGGCGATGACATATTCGTACATATTTCTGCCGTTGAAGCAGCCGGACTTACAAGCCTGAATGATGATCAGCCAATTTCATACGATCTGGTGGAAGACCGCCGTGGCCGTATGTCCGCTGGCAATTTAGCGCTGCGCTAATAACGGGTTAACAATTTGAGCAATTAACAGGAGCGGTTTGCCGCTCCTTTTTTATTTCGGCTGGCACATATATAATAAATATATCATGATGCGACCTACACTCCTAAAACAGTAGCAGGCCGTATGCAGCAAACAGACAGTGACAGCAAAACCACCTCCGTCAAAGATGTTGAACAATTAGGCACCTTCGCTGCTATTGCCAGCCTTTCGTATGTTTTCTGGATATGCGGCGGCATGGAAATGGTCGAGCGTCTAGCTTTCTACGGCGTCAGGTCACTTGCTGGTATTTACGGCACAGATTCAGTGAAAGACGGCGGCCTCGGGCTAGTCGGTGCTGAAATCGGCACAATTTTAAGTGTCTGGTATTTTGCACAAGGTATAATTCCGGTGTTTACCGGCGGCCTCTCAGACCGGCTTGGATATAAAGAAACCATCTTTCTATCAACTGTCTTTAAAATTCTCGGTTATCTATTCATGGCTTGGTTCGCAAGTTTTTGGGGCTTTTTCGCCGGTGCCCTTGTTATCGCTTTAGGTACTGGTATCTTCAAACCCGGCATTCAAGGTACCATTGCCAAAGCAACAAACCGGAAAAACAGTTCTGTCGCATGGGGTATTTTTTATCAGACCGTTAATATTGGTGGCTTTCTTGGCCCTATGATGGCGGGTTATCTGCGGCAAACTGAATGGGATAATGTTTTTTACGCGTGTGCTGCCATCATTTCCCTGAATTTCCTTTTGTTGCTGACCTACAAAGAACCAGACAAGGAAGAGCGCCTAGCTCTGCGCGCTGAGAGAAAGGCCTCGGGCACAAAGAAACACAGCCTAATTACAGAAAGCTGGCGCGAATTAACTCGGCCTGTTGTGCTTATATATATGCTGTTGTTTACAGGTTTCTGGTTCATGCTTCTGATATACTGGGATCTGGGGCCGCTGTATTTTAGAGACTGGGTCGATACCAGCACGATTGTGCGTGATATCTGGGGCAGTGAAACACCTGGGGCCTTTGCACGTACATTCTTTGTTATGGACCATGCTGGCACCAAAATTATGCCAGAAGGTATCGTCAACATTAACGCAATGCTCATCATGGTTTTCTGTTTTCTGGTCGCGGGCTTCAGTGCAAAAATGAAAGCCGCGAACGCCATGGCCGTTGGTACATTCCTCGCAGCTTCCGCCCTTATCATGATTGGTGGTTTTAATGCCGCATGGGTTATGGTGATAGGAGTCGTTATCTTCTCGCTCGGGGAGATGTTATCCAGCCCCAAATGCCTTGAGTTTCTGGCCAACATCGCACCCTCTGATAAAAAAGCCATGTATCTGGGTTTTGCAAACCTGCCGTTTGCGCTCGGCGCCCTTATTGAAGGCTTCACCGGGCAATATTTTTACGGTAAATATGCCGCAATTGATCAGGTAGCACGGGACCATATGATACAGACCGGTACCCCAGTAACAGCGGCAAATGCCATTCCGGTGGGTGACGCTTTTGAAAGGTTGGTAACCCAAACAGGCATGCCCGCCAATGACCTTATGAATGAACTGTACGCACACTACAATATTGGCACCATGTTCTATATCATGGCCTTTATTGGTATCCTGTCTGCCATTGGCCTTTATTATTATGGCCGCTGGACATACAAATCAGCACAGCAAGAATAACCTTACAAAACCGCCCAGTTTCTATGTCTATGGTTTTTTGTAAACAACCCCGTCTTTCATAACAAAAGCCACCTTTTCCAGTGCGGAAATGTCATCAAGTGGCTTACCGGGTACCGCTATGATATCAGCAAGAAAACCTTCTTTAAGCTGCCCAAGGCTGCCTTCCATTTTAAGCAGCGTTGCAGAATTAATAGTTGCCGCCTGAATAGCCTGTAGTGGTGTCATGCCAAATTTCACCATCCGAGAAAACTGGTTAGCATTATCGCCGTGCGGGTAAATGCCTGCATCAGACCCAAACACCATTTTCACGCCGCCCTTAACAGCCTTTGTGAAACTGTCGCGCTGAATTTGCGATACCTGACGTTCCTTATTGATATTTTCCTCTGGCACGCCGTTTTGGGCGCCGTAAGCAAGTGTATATTCGGTGTTATAAATATCAGATGAGAAAAAAGTGCCAAACTTTTTGGCAAGTTCAACCGCTTCATCGTCCACAAAGCTAACATGCTCCACAGAATCAATGCCTGCTACAATCGCCGCTTTAATGCCGTCTGTGCCGTGTGCATGTGCTGCAATCACCAGCCCGCGCTGATGCGCCTCATCCGCCGCTGCCTTCAGTTCTTCAACGGTCATTTGCTGGATACCAACCTTGGTACCCTTGGAAAACACCCCGCCTGTTGCACACACTTTCAGCGCGTTGGCACCGTATTTTATATTTTCCCGAATTTTGGCGCGTACTTCCCAAGGGCCGTTTGCCACACCCGGGCTAACATCCTGTTTTTCTGGGGCAGCAAAATTATTGTCGCAGTGCCCCCCCGTTATGCCAACAGCATGCCCTGCCGCAAATATACGCGGGCCAATAATATCGCCAGCGTTAATGCCGTCACGCACCCCTATAACACTGTATCCAGCAGCGCCCAGATTACGCACTGTTGTAAAGCCTGCCATTAACGTGCGTTTGGCATTTTTGACAGCAACCACCGTTTGGCGCGGCACTGAAAAACTCATAGATTCAAAAAACGGTGTTTCAGCATCGCCAGATAAATGCACATGCATGTCCATGACGCCAGGAAGCAGGGTCATACCGGCAAGATCAACGTGCTCAGCGCCTTCTGGCGCCTCAAAGCTACCGGCCTTGCCTACAGCAACAATATGGTTATCGCGCACCACCACAGCCGGATCTTTAAGAATAGAACCATCTTTTACATCAACCAATGCGCCAGCTGTAATATAAACATCGCCTGCCTGCGCTACACCAGTAACGGCCATAATGGCTGCAATAACAACTCCGGAAACCTTACGCATTTTCTGTTCCTTTTTCTCTATTTTAGTGGCTTGCTGCTATGCTCAACTGCGCGCGTGCATCCTTGAACTGAACAAGGGATTTTTCTACATATGCCAAAACTTCATCAATATATCCGTCTGTCGAAGCCGACCAAACCCGGTTTAAGTAACGTTCCCCTGCTGCAAAGCTCGACATAATGTCAGCATATGCCCGCAAGCCGTACATATGTTTCAGGCTTTCCCTTGCATCAGCAAAGCGCATCAGGTCATCACGGAAAAGCCGGTCAATTTCGAACCGCATCTCGTAGGTTGGTACTTTGTCTTTCTGGCCGTCAAGGGCTTCAAGGTTAGTGACAATTCGGTTCAGGCTGTTTGTCAGCTCTGCACGGTTGGCCGTTAACACATCATCACTGTGGGCCTCAGCACTTGCCAGCCTTTTGGCGATAATAACGCCTAGAACCCCGGCGAGAATAACCGGCACAAACGTAACCCAGTTTACATGCTTCGGGTCAAGAGACGTTAAAAATGCGCCCGCAAGAAAAGCAAGAATAGTCAATAATTTAGCTGCAAATTGCATTGTTCTTTCCTTCCTTTTAAGCGTTTAAAATCATGCTGGTGGCAATACCAACACCGACAAGGGCCTCTCCAACAATAAGCCCTGCAGCAATAGGGATACCGGTATTATCGGACCATGCTTTCCCCATAGTGCGGTCTGATATTTCCCGCAGCAATGTACCAATTGAATAGGTTAGCACCACATTAAACGGCAGGTAAAACCCAAGCCCTACGGTGATACCAAGCCCACCCTGCAGCGCCGTGAGCAAGCCACCAAGGGCCGCACCAGCAATATATTTTTCGTGGGGTACCTCGCCGCCTGTAATACCCTTTACCATAGACGCAAGCGCTTCCCCTTGCGGCGCAGGTAACTCGTTAGATCCAAGGCCGTAAACCCGGTGTAAAACAAAGATCAGCACAATAATAAGGATAGGCCCAAGCCAAGCGCCCAGAAACTGCCCCGCTTGCTGCATGCGCGGTGTTGCCCCCACCAGATACCCGGTTTTAAGATCAAGCATTAGGTCGGTCGCTTGGCTCATGGCAACACACGCCGCAGCCCCCACAGTGATCGCGGCAATAATGGCTGGGCCAGTTTCCATGCCGCCAAAACTCTGCGTCACAATAATAAGAATGGTAACCCCAATAAGTGTCATACCGGAAAGCGGCGACCAGTTGGTGCGGCCAATGGCTTCTGACAGAATGATCCCCGCCATCCATATCCAGACCGTCCCAAAAAGAGCCATGAGAATGCCGCGTACAATACCAACCTCTTTGGTAGAGGTGATCGCCATAACCGCAAGCAATATGCTGGCACCAATAATAGCTATATACAGAAGCTTAATGGGCATTTCATCGCGGCTAATACCGCTTGCGACCTTAGATGAAGACTGCATGGAAGATATCGCAGACTTAATGAGCGGAAAGGCAAAAATCACCCCAATAACAGCACCGCCAATGAGCATTCCAATACCTGTTGGTCTGAATAGCATCAACCTTAGGCTATTCGGGTCTGTCACCTCCACACCGTTCACCACCGGCAGAAGGCCTGTTACATCAAGCAAAGGGGCTAAAATCCAGTAACAAACATACCCACCTACAATGAAAGCCACGCCGCCGCGCCCAGCAATAAAGCCTACCCCCACTGTCATCAGGGAAATAAACCACACGCCGTTCAGATATTCTGGTAAAATCTCACGGCCAACAAGGCTGTTGAGCCAACTAAAGAGATCAAAATCCATCCCGTCAGTGAAGCCGTACACAATGCCAGAAACCAGCGCGGCACTAACCAGCATGATCGCCTTTGTAATACCTGCACCCGGCGCTTTTAAAATAGAGGCCACCGCCACCCCACCCGGGTAGGTAAGGCGCTCAAAGTCGATCATTTGCTTTCTTAAGGGGATGATAAAGGCAATGCCAAGAAATGCCCCTGCAATCGCCCCAAATGTTAAAATATACGGATTAAATTCATAGCCGTATCCAAGGATAAAAATGGCAGGCACCGAAAACATCATGCCCGATGATGCACCATTCACAGCGCTTGCTACTGTTTGCGTGACATTATTTTCGACGATAGATCGACGCCTTAGAATACCGCGCAAAATACCAAAACCAAGTATTGCAGCCAGTTCAGAACCCTCAATAGAAAAGCCAAGCTTGAGAGAAGCATAGCCGATCGAAACTGCAATAATTGCCCCCAAAAAGTAACCAACAATCACAGCCTGTGGGGTTAATTCTGGATACGGACCATATGTTAGTGGGCCCTGTTGTTTTACCGTTTGATCAGACACCCGTGTTCCCCCCGAAATAACATGCCATATTTTATCGTCTACCCTCGACAGTTTGATTGCAAGGTCAAGCAAATAAGATTAGCACTATTCCACCAATAAATACCTGATACAAGTGCAGGAACCAAAAAACTGAACTTTCAGTCAGGAATAAAGGCTTAGACAATGACAGCACAGCAAATATACCATGACAGGGCTTGGCTTAAAGAACGCCTGCAGCGCCATTTCAGTGAGCTGTTCCGCCTTGCGACACCCACAGTTCTTATGCGTATTGGCATTTTGGGCCTCGGCATGGTTGATACCGCAATGGTCGGGCATTATGCGACCCAGCATTTGGCATGGCTAAACCTTGCCAACCAGTCTGTTATTATGTTTTCGCTTGTTGTTGGGATTGGGCTTGTGTCTGGCATTATTGTCTATACCTCAAATGCTTATGGGACAGACGACTTTATCGGAGCCGGCAAAGTATGGCGACGCAGTGTACCTTTTTCAGCGCTTATAGGTCTTATTCTTATTGGCGTTGCATGGCCTGCAGAATACTGGCTTACTCTTCTGGGCCAAACTCCTGAAAATGCGGCCACCAGCGGCCACTTGGTGCAAATACTGGCCCTTGGCATGCCGGGCCATATGCTCTTCATTACCTGCACTATGTTTATGGAAGGCGTAAAACGCGCCGAAGTAGGCTTTTACTTAATGCTGTTTGCAAATATCATAAATGTAGCCCTGAACTATATGCTTATTTTTGGGCATTTTGGTATGCCGGAAATGGGCGCAGAGGGTTCTGCGTGGGCATCCACAGCTGTACGCTGGGTTATGGCGATTACCGCCCTCATTTATGTTTGGAACGCACCAAGCCTGCGAAAATTTGCAGTCCGAAGCCCTCACGGCCAAGCATGGAACGAATGGTCTGACCAGCGTCAAATTGGCTATGCTTCTGGCGTATCACTCGCTGCTGAGGTTATTGCTTTTGCAGCTCTGGCTGTTTTTGCGGGCTGGCTTGGTACAGTTCCCCTTGCTGCCCACGGTGTGGCATCGCAGATGCTAGGCCTGCCACTAATGATATCCATTGGTATCGGTTTTGCGACAACTGTGCGGGTGGGTATTGCCTTCTCACGCCGCGACAAAGCAGACATCCTGTTAGCAGGCTGTGTAGGCATATTTCTAAATCTTGTATTCGCTGGGATATTGGGTCTCGTTATCTATTTTCAAAATGCTGAAATATTAGCGATTTTCACAAAAGACAGCCGGATCATCGAAATTCTACTGCCTATTGCTTTGATCTATGCCGTTGGAATGGTGTTTGATGCCTCTCAGATGGTAGCGTCGCTTGTCCTGCGCGGACTTAAAGAAACCTGGTGGCCGACATATTTACAAAGCTTTTCTTTCATCCTTGTTATGCTTCCCTTCAGCTACTTACTGGCTTTTAAAGCAGATATGGGGCTTAAAGGCCTTATCATGGGTATGCTGATTGGTGTTATTGTTGCGTTTGCGCTGCAAATAGCCCGCTTCTGGATTTTGATGCGCCGTTCCTTTTAGGAAAATATGCCACACTGATGGAAAATTTATACAATACCCTCAAAAAGGGATAGTATTTTCATAAAATCAAAGGCACCATTTTGCCATTATTCCGACACTAACTATAGTATTATACAGCTATAGATACATCAGGCATACAGGGCAGAAACGTGATAAAATATATTTCCCTTTCCATTTTTTCGGTAGTGGCATTTGCTTCCCCAGCATCAGCCCAAACCTTTGTAACAGACGCTTTCAATAATGCAGTAGAGGCTGTTCAAAGCGGTCTTGACCTAATTTGGCCAGACGATGTAGCCCCAGATGAAATAAATGCGCGCCTTGGTGTTGGTTTCGGCTTTACACCTGATTACACAGGCTCAGACAATTACCGCTTCCGGATAGTTCCTCTCATTGATATTCGCTACAAGGATGCATGGCGCCTGAATGGTAGCCTTTTGACATTTAAAGCTTATGAAAATGGCAACTTCGAAGCTGGTCCCCTTCTTGCTCTCAGTTTTGGCCGCGACGAATCAAACAACCCGGTCCTTGCAGGTATTGGCGATATTAGCGATACATTTGAGGTTGGTGTCTTTGCGCACTGGAAAACAAAGTCAGCTTTACTTTCTGCTGAGTACCGCCACGGCCTTGGTGCTGGTATTGGTAGCAGTGTACGCCTTACAGCCGGACACGGTGTTTTTAGGAAAGATAATTTTGTTGCCATGCTGGTCGGCAGAGCAAAATGGATTTCTGACAAAAGTGCGCAAACCATATTTGGTATTACCCCGCAACAATCAGCAAGCTCAGAATATGGCCTAGCAGCCTTCAACGCAGACTCAGGTTTTTCTGAAGTCAGCGCCAGCATTGTTGGCTCTTTAACCCTTTCTGAGAAAGTTCGCGTTCTCAGCCTGCTATCCTATGGCCGCATTCTAGGAAGCCCTGCGGACAGCCCCCTCGTTACAAATGATCGTGGTTCAAAGGCACAGATGGTAGCAGGCGCTGGCATTGCCTATAATTTCTAACATTGAAGTGCTGCATTTGATTGCGGGGTAACGCGCTTTAGTGTTTAACTGCCCCATAATGCAAAAAGCGCTTTTATATAAAATCATCGCTCTCTGGAGCTCGTTCATACTGCTTCACACAGAAGTAGTGTTTGCAGAGGATTTTGCCCTCACGCTACCCTCAGACCTTAGGCAAAAAATTGTATCCCATGAGGGTTTTTATATAACAGATCAAGAAACAGTGGGCATAAAGGATAACACCTATCATGCCATGGGCGGCGTAGGAAAACTGCTTTTAACCCTTGTTACACTGCGGCTTGCAGGAGATGGTATCCTAACCCTTGATGAAGCCGTTGCAAAAACGCCAAATACACTTCTTGACGATCAGCCTTTCAAGGTAGCCATAACACCGAGACACCTCCTGACAGAGACAGCAGGCTTTGCGGTGCCTCCTGTAATATATTCAGCAGCCAACCTAAAATCTTATGCAAGCGAGGTACGCTCGGCCGGAAAGATGGCCCACCATGATCCTGTGGGCTGGGCTATTCTTATTCGCTTGCTGGAGCAAAAAACCGGTAAACCAATTCTAAAGATTATTGATGATACACTTTTGTTACCCCTAGGGCTGCCCATCACATCTTTAAAAGTAATTGACGCTAAAAACCCGCTTTTGTTTTTGCGCGGCCTTAAAGGCACGGAGCAATTGCTCGCAAGCCTTACGCGCATAATAGCAACTAATAGATCACCATATAACACTGCACCTTTTCTAGACTCGACACTATACCAACAACTAACCGGTACTTTAAGCTGGCGCATGCACCCTATGGGGCCATCCCGTACCCTTGGCCTTGGTTTGCACACCACCAGCCATCAACACTGGTTTGAGCTTTTTCGCACCCCTTACGGCAACACCTCTATAATGGTGTTTCCAGCCGAAAATATCGGCTTTGCTTATTTTGGGACTGATCCAGAAGGCTTTCGCGCAGATGTTATTCAGTTTGCCAATAGCAAGCTTGCACCAAATCCCACCAGTGAGGCATCCGACACCAATGCACTTACAAGCAAAACCCGGATCAATGGCCTTTACACCATTACCGAAGCGCCAGCGGAGTGGTTACAAACGAGACTGCATCAAATACGCTACGGCACGATAAGGCTAGCAGATAGCAAAGATGGCACGACCCTAATAGTTTCAAAAGAAAACACCGAAGAAGTGCCTGCGCCGCGGGTTTTTCGCAAAGTCGCACCGCTTTATTATGTAGATGCCAAAGGCAACACCATTAGCTTCAGTCCCTACAAGCAAGGTGGCTATATGATGCTGGACGATCACTTATACCGCTTTGTCGGCCTCATTGGCGACAAAAGGCTGGTGTTGGACCTTGTAGTCCCATTCTTCCTGCTGCTTCTATCCTCAGGTATTTATATTTTCAGAAAGCGCCATACTGCCTGGCGCCGCATGGGCTTGACCGGGCTACTGGGTACACTGTTGATCACTTTTGGGGTAGCTGCCGAATATTATTTATGGCCCAAGGTTGTATTTTTATGGGATATGCCCGCCCTTGTAACCTTGTGGCGTATTCTCTTAAACGCGGGGATTGCCCTAACCCTCAGCTTACCCCTTTTCACACTGTCGTTTGCCAGAAAACAAAAAATGCCAACAGGGCCTTTCTCAATACTGCTTGTGCCCCTACACCTTTGCCTTGTGAGTGTTGCTGCTCTTGGGCTTTTTATTATTCTGGTAGCATGGGGTGTAGCTGGTAATTTTTAACTGGCAAAATAAGCCGTTTACGGCTGTCTTATTAAAATCACTTTGCAACTAACTGATAAGTCTGACACTTTAAGGGCTAGGTTCCATTATCAAACAGATGCGCGATGCCAGAAAGCTATAGCATTTCAAACCGGACTATAAACGCTATTGAGCCGCCTTATATCATTGCCGAAATTTCTGGCAATCATATGGGAAGCCTCGAAACCGCGTTTGAACTGATCAAAGCGGCACATAGTGCCGGCGCAGATGCAGTGAAATTTCAAACCTATGAAGCCCATACCATAACGCTCGATAGTGACGCAGAAGCTTTTATCGTGCATGAAAACCTTTGGAAGGGCGAACGGCTTTATAACCTCTATAAAAAAGCACAAACCCCTTTTGCGTGGCATCAGGCACTATTTGCAAAAGCCGCCGAAATCGGGATACCCGCTTTCAGCGCCCCGTTTGATGCGACTGCGGTTGACCTACTGCAAAGCCTCTCGTGTCCGGCTTATAAAATTGCGTCCTGTGAACTGGTTGATATTCCGCTTTTGCAAAAAGTTGCCGCAACAAACATGCCGCTTATTCTCTCAACCGGCATGGCGACAGAAGCAGAAGTGGATGAAGCCATAGCCACGCTAAAGGAAGCGGGCGCCGATACTATAGCCTTGTTGCATTGTATTAGTGGGTATCCAACACCCCACCACGAAGCAAATTTACAAACACTGCCTGCCCTCAGAGCAAAATATAATCTGCCTATCGGTATATCGGACCACAGCATGGGCATTGCCGTACCGGTTGCGGCCACTGCGCTCGGTGCCGTTATCATTGAAAAGCACCTGTGTCTAAGCCGGCAGTCTGATGCTGTAGATCGTGCCTTTTCGCTCGAACCACATGAATTTGCAGATATGGTGCGTGCCTGCCGCGAAGCACACAGCGCGCTTGGAAAGGTACAGATTGGCCCAGTAGCTTCAGAAAGCGATAGCCTGCGTTTCAGGCGGTCCCTTTATATTACCCGAAACCTGAAAAAAGGCGATGTTCTGGATGCAACAGCGGTTCGTTCTGTTCGGCCCGCTGGCGGCCTGCACACGCGTTACCTAAAGGATGTAATGGGGCAAAAAATCCGCGAGACCGTAAAGGCTGGCACCCCGCTAAGCTGGAATCTCATAGAGGAAGCTGAGAGGGTGGGTACAAAAGAATGATGAACATTCTGATCACCAGTATTTCCGCAAAAGTACAGCTTGTGCAAGCTTTCAAAGATGCTGTACGCCCATACGGCGGCCTTATTGTGGGCACAGACATGGACCCCAAATGCTGCGCTGCGCACTTTGTCGACATGTTTGAAGCCCTGCCCCGCGACGATAACCCCGCCTATAAAAAGCGCCTTCTGGAAATATGCAAAACCCATAAAATTCGGTTGATCATTCCAACCCGTGATGCAGAATTGGAAGCCCTTGTAGATATAAAAGCTGACCTAGCTGCACTTGGTACTGCCCTACCCCTGCCTGATAGTGAAGCATTGCACACCTGTCTTGATAAAAGGCTTTTCCATAGCTTTTGCGTGGCAGAGGGATACCCCGTTCTGCCTGTTGTTGACCCCCAAATGGAAAATAACTTTCCCCTTTTTGTAAGGGCTATTAACACAGCAAACGGCAAGGAAGCTTACGAAGTCCCCAATATGGTGGCATGGAACCACTTAGGACTGGATCGTAGCCATTATATTTGCCAGCCCCTATGCACGGATAATGAATATAGCTGTGACATATTGCTCGATCTTGACGGCATGCCGCTGCAAGCAGTTGTGCGGCACCGGCAAAGGCTGGTTAACGGCGAAAGCTGGCGCTCTGAAATTGTTGATATGCCACGCCTTGAAGCCATGACACTTGAAATTTGCCAGAAGCTTGGACTAAAAGGCCACAATCTAGCGCAAGCCTTTGTTGGCGCTGCTGGCGATATTCACCTCATTGAAATAAACCCGCGTTTTGGCGGCTGTTCCAACCTCAGCATTGCGGGAGGGCTTGCATCTCCTGTTCGGCTTGTTGAAATGGTGCGCGGTGAAACAGAAGAGGCTGCACGAAAACGACCCATCACAATAGGCTTACAATCTAACCGCTATAGTATGGATATATATACCAATACCGGGAATAGCGCGGCAGGCATCAATACGTGAATTTCATCTTAAATACTGCTGCCATCAAAGAGAGCCTGCTTTCTATTGCAAGCACTGATACGCATGTAGCCACCGCCCTTGATACAGTTGGGTACCCAAGCGAGCGCACTAATCCTCAAGGCTTTACAACCCTCTTAAAAGTTATTGTCGGGCAGCAACTTTCCGTAAAGGCTGCAGCCACAATTTGGGGGCGGGTACAAACGCTTGCGGGTGAAAATGCCAGCCCAGATGCTTATGCGGTTATCAGTGATGAAGCTTTAAGAGTCGCAGGCCTGTCACGGCAGAAAATTGCTTACTTCAGGTCACTTTGTGAGCACGTAACAGGCGGCACACTTGATCTTGAAGCACTTGCCGCAATGCCGGATGAGAATGTGATTGCGGCGATCACCTCGGTCAAAGGCCTTGGAGTCTGGAGCGCCCACATGTATCTGATGTTTTCACTGGGGCGGCCTGATATATGGCCAGTTGGCGATCTGGCCGTCAGGGCCGGTATTGGCCGCATTATAAACCACACCGAACGACCAACAGAAAAACAGCTCCAGATTATAGGAGACAAATGGCGCCCGCATCGCAGTGCAATGGCGCTTCTTGCTTGGCATTATTATTCAAATGCGCCACTATAGCGCCGCCCAAACTGACAGAACCGGAGACCATAATGACTGACTTTCGCGCCGTGACAGAAACCCTTTTTGTTGCACCTCAAATTACACAAAGTGACATCGACAGGGCGGCAGAGGAAGGTTTCACCCTTATTATCAATAACCGGCCAAACGGCGAAGAAGCGGGGCAGCCCACGAATGATACCTTGCAAGCTTATGCGGAGGCAAAAGGCTTGCGCTGGCTACATATACCCATCATCTCAGGTCAGCTTACAATGGACGCCATAATAAATACGTCCACAGCTTTGGCTGATAGCGGCAAAACCCTAGCCTTTTGCCGCTCTGGCACACGCTCGTGCACACTGTGGGGCCTATCAGAGGCAAAAAGTTCAGACAGAAACATTAGCGATATTGTCGCAAAAGCCGCTGATGCTGGCTATGATTTAGGCGGCATGGTGCCAACACTAGAGCATTTACGCGCAAGCGCAGAGTAACCTGCGCCTGCTAAAGTTATTTTTCTGTACGGCCAAAACACATTAACAAAAAGCAGTATTCTTCTGCAATTTCATAAAAACGTTCGAATCGGCCCGATTTACCGCCGTGGCCCGCACCCATATTTATCTTCATTAAAAGCAGGTTATCATCTGTTTTTGTCGCCCGCAGTTTTGCAGTCCATTTTGCAGGCTCCCAGTAAGTAACACGGGGGTCATTCAACCCGCCAGTTACCATCATGGGCGGATAGTCTTTTGCTTCTATATTACTATATGGGCAGTAGGCTAAAATCGTTTCGTAATCGTTACGACTTTTAAGCGGGTTACCCCACTCGGGCCATTCAATCGGTGTGAGTGGCAGGCTGTCATCCAGCATGGTGTTAAGCACATCGACAAACGGCACGTGCAAAACAGCACCGGCAAAAAGGTCTGGCGCCTGATTTAAAACTGCACCCATCAGTTCGCCGCCTGCACTACCACCCGAAATGGTGATGCCGCCTTTTTCTGTATACCCCTTACGAGTAAGCGCACGGGCACAATCTACAAAATCATTAAAAGTGTTTGTGCGTTTCTTAAGTTTGCCTGCTTCATACCAACCATAACCCATTTCATCTCCGCCCCTGATGTGGGCGATAGCATAAGCAAAACCACGATCAAGAAGTGATAACCGAGCGGCAGAAAAAGACGGGCTCATACCAAGGCCGTAGGCACCATAACCATATAGATGCAATGGGTTGCCTTTATCTTTTTGCCACTCTTTATGATACACTATGCTAACAGGAATACGGGCACCATCGCGGGCTTCGATCATCAAGCGCTCAGAGCGATAATTATCCTTATCGTAACCAGACGGAATTTCCTGTTCTTTACGAACGACCAGCTCCTCGGTTTCCAGCATATAATCAAACACAGTTGGCGGCGTTATAAGGCTACTGTAAACGAGCCGAACAAAAGGCTGATCCGCTTCTGCATTATGGCCTATGCCAACTTCAAAAACATCTTCCGGCATTTTGATCTGGGCACATTTTTTACCTTTGAGAATAGAAATCTGGTCTTGCCCGTCAATCCGGTCTTCCAGCACAACAAAAGAGGCAAACGCCTGCATGCCGTGAATGTATCTGGTGTCGCTGCCTTCAAGCAACATGCGCCAAGGCGAATTAGGCTCCTCTTCCATGACCCAGTATATACAGAAATTTTTCTGGTCTTTATTCGAGCGGATATAAATATTACCACCGCCATGATCTACGTAATAATCATGCCCCGTTTTACGTTTGAATAAACATACCGGCATATCACGAAGGCGCTCAAGCGGGATAATATGGGATTCTGCCGTTACATGGTCTGCCGACCGTATAATCATGTACTTATGAGATGTTGTCGCATGAATATGCACAAAAAAGCTTGTGTCTTTTTCTTCAAATAAAAGTTGTTCCGAACTACCTTTTAGGCGTTTGCGTATAACCTTATAAGGCCGCCATTCTTTTGAAACCTTAACTGTCGCCAACGCAGTACTTTTATTGTTCCAAACAACTTCACCAGATGTTTCTTCAATACTGCCGGGCATCAATTCGCCCGTTTGCAAATCTCGAATGAAGACAGTGAAACGCTCTGAACCATTGGTATCAACACTGAAGGCAAGATATTTGCCGTTCGGGCTAACGGCGAGCACGCCAAGTTTAAAGAACTCGTGCCCTTCCGCTTCCTGCACCTCATCAAATAAAAGCTGCCAACCGTCGTTTGTAAAGGGATCTGCACTGCGAGGCCGATAATACCACGTACGATACTGCGCACCCTTCTTATAGGCCCAGCGATAATCATATAAGCCGTCCTGCCACGGCACACCCTGTTCGTCTTCTTTTATACGGCCCTTAATTTCCCGAAACAGGTTTTCTTTCAAGGTTTCATAGGGCTTCATTACGGTATCGAAATAAAAATTTTCTGCCTTCAAGTATGACAGTATCTCTTCATTCTCAACATTTGGGTAGCCTTGGTCGCGTAACCAGTTATACGGGTCTGTGCGGGTGTGGCCATGATGTGTCGCGCTATATGGCTTTTGTGCTGCTAGGGGAAAACTAGTATCAGCAGGGGACTTTAACATGTGTCAAACTTCCAACAATTTTATTGAATAGAGTGGTAAAGCCCCATGGGCGCGCTGTAAAGCCCTCTCTTTAAGTTGGTTTTATACTTGATAAAATAGGCCACTATTGCCAAGTAAGATAGCTAACAACCGGGAGAGTTTTCAGTGACCACAAATCCACAACATATATCCGCCCTACGTGAACAGCTCACAAAGCTCTCTCTTGATGGATTTATCGTTCCCCTAACTGACGAACATATGAGCGAATATGTCGGCGACTATGCCCAGCGCCTAGAGTGGCTAACGGGCTTTGGTGGGTCTGCAGGCAACGCTGCTATCCTGATGGACAAAGCTGCTATTTTTGTTGATGGCCGCTACACACTACAGGTAAAAACAGAAGTAGATGGCACCCTGTTTGAACGACACCATTTTGAAGAATATCCCATGCTCAAATGGTTACAGGATAACGCCGCGCAAGGGGCCAAAATTGGCTATGACCCAGAACTCGCAACCATTAGCTGGGTAGACAATGCCCAAAAAACATTTGCAAAAAAAGGGCACACGCTGGTTGCCGTGCCAAAAAACCCAATAGATGCCGCATGGCTAGGCAGGCCAGAACCTTCGCTTGCTGCCATTTATCCACACCCGTTAAACTATGCTGGTAAAGCTGCTGAAGAAAAGCGTGCAATAATTGCTAAAGACCTGCAAGAATGCGGTGCCGATGCCGCCGTTATTACCATGCTTGATAGTATTGCATGGGCCTTCAATATCCGCAGCAAGGATGTGCTGAATAACCCTGTACCCCATGCCTTTGCAATCCTTGAAGCAAATGAAAGCGCTACTCTTTATACCGATGCCCGCAAAGTCGATAACACTCTAAGGCTACACCTTGGTAACCATGTGCGTATTGAGCCAAGGGAAGCCTTTTATAAGGATCTAGCGGCCTTGGGGCAGGCACGCAAAACGATTCTTGTGGATAAAAGCACCAATAATGCCAAAGTCTTTGAAACACTACGCAGCGCAGGTGCCCTCCTTATTGAAGGCCAAGACCCCTGTATTCTGCCCAAAGCAATCAAAAACGCCGTGGAACAAGACGGCACCCGAAATGCCCATATAAGAGACGGGGCCGCTGTTTCTGAGTTTCTGTGCTGGTTATCAAAAGCGGCACCCACGGGTAGTGTTGATGAACTAAGCGCCGCCGATAAACTGTGGGAGTACAGGCAAAAGCGCGAGCTGATTAAAGACCGCAGTTTTGAAACGATTTCCGGCGCCGGGCCAAACGGCGCCATTGTCCATTACCGTGTTAATGCCGCGACAAACCGCAAACTAGAAATGAATAGCATTTATCTGGTTGATAGCGGTGCGCAGTACCTAGACGGTACAACCGACATTACCCGCACGGTCGCGGTGGGCACGCCAAGCGCTGAAATGCGTGACCGGTTTACACGGGTTTTAAAAGGCCATATCGCGATTGCGACAACACGCTTTCCAAAAGGTACCGCAGGCATGGCCCTCGATTCCCTTGCCCGCAGACCTCTTTGGGACATTGGCCTTGATTATGACCATGGCACAGGGCACGGCGTTGGGTCGTTTCTTGCCGTACACGAGGGGCCACAGCGCATTGCAAAACTGGGTTCGCCGGTCGCACTGGAAGCAGGCATGATCCTGTCAAATGAACCAGGCTATTATAAATCAGGTGAATACGGCATACGCATTGAAAATCTGGTTCTGGTTAAAGCCTCAGCAAAAACTGAAGAACGCACAATGCTGGAGTTTGAAACTCTGACATTTGTGCCTATTGACCAAAACCTGATTGACGTATCGATGCTGGATGACCGCGAGCGCACATGGGTAAATGCCTACCATGCAGACGTTTATGAAAAGCTTGTCGATATTGTGGACGAAAACACAAAAGGCTGGCTGCGCCATGCAACCAGCCCTCTTTAACATATAGTATAGCAGAGATCAGGCGGCTGTTATGCTGCCTGAATTTCATAATCAGTCGTGATCTCAGCAAGGGCGCCAAGTTGCACTGATGCGGAACAGTATTTTTCTTTTGACAGCTTAATGGCATGTTCAACCCGGCGCGGGTCAATGTCTGTGCCCTTAATCACAAAATGCATGTGAATTTTGGTAAAATACTTGGGTGCTTCAGCCGCACGTTCACTATCGATCTCAACCCAGGCATCCACCACATTCTGACGCGCCTTTTTTAAAATCATTAACACGTCGATACTGGAGCAGCCCCCAAGGCCAAGAAGCAACATTTCCATTGGGCGAATACCATGATTACGGCCACCATTGTCTATACCGGCATCCATAACAACCGCATGTCCGGAGGGCGATTCACCCACAAAGGTCATGTCACCGGCCCATTTTACTCGCGCTTTATTCGCCATACTTTCCTCTTTCTGTAGATCTTCGCCTTTTACACTGGCATTTTGTCTTCATCAATCAGTCTTTAGTACCAAACAGCGTTGGCACATCTCCGGCGTGCCACTGGGGATATTTTTTCATCACAGCCAAAAAGGGGGCACTATTTTGTAACTCTTGTAGCCAGCGGTGCAACGCCTTTAACGGCAAAGCCTCAAACCACACTTTTTCAACACCCGAAAATTGTCGAACAAAGGGCATAACCGCATAATCAGCGAGGCACGGTACATCACCGTACAGATATAAGTTTTGCTGTAGCTTTGATTCAAGGTGTTCAAGAAAACCAACAGCGCGTTCGCGGTGCCACAGGGCATCAGTATTTTCATATCTTGTCGGGTATTTATATCGATCTAGGTTCTGTTTGAAATCAGTATCGCAGTTTCTGATCAGCTCATTAATATCTGCGCCCACAACCGGCTCATCCCTGAGCCAACCAGCAGGGTCATTCTGGCCCAGCGCCCAGACCATAACATCAAGGCTTTCGTCAAGCACAGTGCCGCCCGACAGTACCAGAACCGGCACCGTAGCTTTTGCTGATGCAAGAGCAAGCTCTGACGGCTTATCCTTCAGTACAACCTCTCGCAGTTCCACAACATATCCACTAGACCAAATGGCCATCCGTGCGCGCATGGCATAGGGGCAGCGCCTAAAACTATATAAAATTGGAATTTCTAAATTCATACCTATTAGCATTTCTAACGAGTGACAATACAGCTCCAACTTGTTAAGCTTGTGCAACCTAAGCAAAACTGGAGAGACCCATGAAAGGTGACCCTAAGGTTATCACCCACCTTAATACAGTTCTCAAGAATGAACTAACAGCCATAAACCAGTATTTTCTGCATTCCCGCATGTTAAAAGACTGGGGCATGAAAAAACTGGCCGACAAAGAATACGAAGAATCTATCGACGAGATGAAACACGCCGATGAACTTATTGAGCGTATCCTTTTCCTAGAGGGCCTACCCAATTTGCAAGACCTTGGTAAATTGATGATCGGTGAAAATGTTGAAGAAATTCTACAATGTGATCTGAAAATGGAAATGACCGCACACAGCGATCTGAAAGACGCGATTGCTCACTGTGAAGAAGTCCGTGACTATGTATCAAGAGAGTTGTTTGAAAGCATTCTTGAATCAGAAGAAGAACACGTAGACTGGCTCGAAACCCAAATTGGCCTTATCGGGAAAATGGGGCTTCAGAACTATGTACAGCTCCAAACCCCTGCCGCAGAAGACTAAGCTCAGGTCTTAAAATTGCTATGGCTGCTGCATAACCTTATTCGGCAGCCATTAACGTCCGTTTAGGTAATTCAGCACCGACAATTTCGTTTGCGCAGTCTTTACACGCACCGCAGCAAAAACCACTCCCAAGCGCCATATAAGCTTCTTCCGCAGTCGAAACGCCGCCTTCATGGACCACTTTTTTTATCTGGCTATCTGTATAACCATTACACAAGCATACATACATCGGCGAAACCATATAGTTGTTGCGATTAGTTCTTAGTATTATTATCACATAAAAATATCACGTCAACACCAAAAAACTTCAAAATTTACCATTTCTTGACGTTTTGGTCAGGAATTATTAACGAATTAGGTTTAAATAGCGTCCCAGACAAGTCAGGCATAAAGCTTATCAACAGAACAGACTATTAAATTGATCATTAATTTGACACTCCATTTCTGATGACAGAGATGGCAAGTATCAAGCCTTAAAATTCAGAATAGGAACTATCGTCTTGAGTATTCAGGCAAGTATTCAGGTTGGCCACCCGCATCAAAGCATTTCTGCAATCGATTTCAATCCGCGTGGCATTTTACAAATTGTGTGGCAGCAATGGCAACATCTGCACACTGAGGCAGCACAAGCGATTCCGAAAAAAAAGTCTTTATCTATGAAAGGCTTAAAGGGCGCACTCCCTGATATAGTACTGGCTGAGCGAACCGGCCCTGACCAGATTATGGTGCGCATATCCGGCACACGCATTGACGAGCTTATGGGTCATGTTATTAGCGGGCAAAACTTGCTAAACATCATTAAAGACGGTCAAAAAGAGCGCATTAACGCCGTTTATCATAATATTAGCGATCATGCTTGCGGCTTTCATATTAGTGAGAACTTTAAAACGTCCACAGGTGGCTATATTGAAATGGATATTTTAGTGTTACCCCTCGCTGACCCAGAAGGGGACTGTTGTTATTACCTCATTGGTTATCACTTTAGCGACCACCAATATTTTAACCCTTTTTCTAAGGCAGGTTTTAACTTTAAAGACCGCACGGTTAATCATATTGGATATATCGACCTAGGAAACGGTGTTCCCCGCAATCAGTAGCGCATGCAAGGAACCTACCTAACGCAAAAAAACTAATGCAGTTTTATTAAAGACAGCTTTGACATAGATTTGCCATTCTTTTACATCAGTACCTTAAAGAGCGATTCATACAATTCATAGGCGACTGCCATGAAACATCACTTTATTTTGGGGTACTATGTCCATCAAAGTTTCAAATTTGCATGATACCCCTGCGGAGGGCAGCGACACAGAGAGAGCTGCTACCCTTAATGCTGCGCAAACCATGGAACCAACAATGCCATTTGAAACTTATCCTTTCCAGCCGAAACGCATTGCTTTGTTCTCGGGCAATTATAATTATGTAATGGATGGCCCTGTACGAGCGCTGAACAAGCTGGTTGGCTTCTTGGAAAAACAAAACATCGAAGTACTGGTTTTTGCACCCACCGCGAAAGAGCCTGCCTTTAAGCACAATGGCACACTTATATCTGTGCCTTCAGTGCCTATCCCTGGTCGCAGCGAGTATCGCATGGCGCTTGGCCTGCCGCGCAAACATCGCCGTATGCTGGAAGAATTTGCCCCTGATCTAATACATCTTGCCGCACCCGACATACTGGGTTGTGCGGCCTTAAGATGGGCCAGAAAAAATAACGTGCCTGCCGTAGCTTCATTCCATACACGGTTTGATACGTACCCCCGGTATTACCACTTGGGGTGGATAGAAAAATATGTGACCGCTTTTATGCGCCGCTTTTATCACAAGTGCACGCACATCTATGCTCCTTCCTCCTGCATGGTGCAGGTCCTTAAAGCACAGGACATGGCACCAGACATCCGTATCTGGAGCAGAGGCGTAGAGCTTGACACTTTCAACCCCAGCAAGCGCAATCAGGCTTGGCGTCGTGCACACGGGATTGAAGACCATGACATTCTAATTGCTTTTGTGGGCCGGGTTGTCCTTGAAAAAGGCTTGGGCGTTTTTGCTGACACGCTCGACAAGCTAACGGCTATGGGCATTGCTCATAAAGCACTTATTGTGGGTGATGGGCCTGAGCGGCAAAGATTTTCGGAGCGCTTGCCAAATGCTGTTTTTACCGGCTATCTGCGCGGTGATGAACTCGCTACAGCATACGCTTCATCTGACATTTTTTTCAATGCAAGCATTACGGAAACCTTTGGAAACGTAACTCTTGAGGCTATGGCCTCTGGTCTGCCGTGTATCTGTGCCGATGCAACAGGCAGTAGATCACTGGTTGAACATGGTAAAAATGGGTACCTAGTTGAGCCGAGCGACATTTCGGGCTTTGCCTTGCGCATTGCCGAACTGATTAACAATCCCGCCCTCAGAACAGAAATGGCATCCGCCAGCTTGCAAAAAGGCCGTGGGTTTAGCTGGGAAAGTATCCTCGCAGGCCTTTTAGAACAATACCGTGATGTGCTGGCAAGCGAAGCTCTCAAGGGCCACCCCATTTTAACGATGCGGTACGCGAGCGATCTCCATACAGCTGAATAACTTGACTTGAAGCTAGTCTCTACGACTATAAAGAGCCATTGAATCGCCGTAACGGGATACTATAGCCAATGATAAAAGTGCCAGACATACCCTGGCTTCACACATTGTTGCAATCGCGGTTAACACACATGGCAATGAAGCTTGTTCAGGGCCTTGTTGTTATGGCGGTTATATATGTTTTGATACAAAAACTAGCCCACATTGGTTGGCAGGATGTTCAAAAATCACTCCCTGATAGCCCCGTTTTTTATATCCTGTTTTTAATGATGTATGCGGCCCAGCCTGTTGCTGAATGGCTTGTTTACCAAACATTATGGGGGCCACGTGTGAAGCGGCATTTTGCCGTTTTTCTGAGGATGCGTGTTTATAATCTGGCGCTGGTTAGTTACATGGGCGAAGCTTTCCTCGCTCTGTGGGGTAAAAAAAATCTTGGCCTTAAAGGCCGGGTAGCGGCATCTGCTGTGAAAGACAGCAACATTTTATCTGCGCTTGCCTCAAACAGCTTTACCCTTTTAATGCTGGCAAGTTTTTTTGTAACAGGCCAGCTTGAAAAAATTACCAACACTGACCCCGAACTGGTTTTTTATATTAAAATTGTTGTGCTAGTTGGCATACTTCTGGTGCCGCTGGTTATCTTTTTCCAAAACCGTATTCTGGGTGTTGACCCAGCAACAGCAAAAAAGGTTTTTACCGTTCACCTTCTCAGGCTCCTTGCCGTTATGCTTTTGCAGGCAAGCCAATGGGCTGTGGTCCTGCCGATGGTGCCATTCCAGACATGGTTGCTATTGCTAACAGCACAGATGGTCTTAACACGAATCCCCTTTCTACCAAACACAGACCTGCTGTTTATGGGTCTTGGCATTGCCATGATCAATTATATTGAAGGCCCTGAGGCCGCTATTGCCGGAATGTTTCTGGCATCTGGTGCTCTTGCACAAATTCTTAACCTTTGTGTCTTTATTATAACAAGTGTGCCACTGCGAAAGTCACTGACACCAACAGCCACGCCGAGCAGGCCCTAGCATTATGTCCGCATGGTGCTGAAGTCGGTTAAGCTGTAATATAATATAGTTGACCGAGACAAAATCTTGCCAAAACAACCTAAAACATTTGTTAATGCGAACATAACTATCACGGACTTTGTCCTGATATACGGCGATAAAATATCCGGCCATAGCAAAATGGTAGACTTTATGTTTCGCTACTGGTGCACCCTAAGAGAAACGTTACCAAGCCACAAACCTCGCCGCAAAGATATTAACCCAAAAGACTTCACACCCTATCTTGATAAGGTAGTCCTTATAGATCTGCTGCAAGAATCAGATGGCCTACATTTCTTTATCAGGCTTATTGGAACAACAATTGCTTCTTATTACGGCGAACTAACCGGTCAATATGTGAGCGCCATGGCCAATAAAGAAGCTGCCGACAGACTGTGCCACGTGTGTGAACAGGTTATAGAAACTCAGGCCCCTATACTGTCACATACCGTAGGAATATCACTCGAGCACGAATTTATGGATGCATGGACAATTTACCTGCCGCTCTATAGTATAGACGGAACAGCGATAGAAAAAGTCCTACTTTGCAGCGACCTTAAAGCTCGTAAAAAAAATACAGCTTAACAACTATCTTCTGTCACTGCCCGGTTTCTACCTTGATCCTTGGCTGTGTATAACGCTTTATCCGCCCTATCTATAAGATCTGCCACATCTTCTCCCCCCCGATAACAAGCGATTCCCAGTGAGATGGTAACCTGCCCGTAATCAATGTTTTTCTGACGGTTTCTGATAGTGCGTGTAGCAATAACATCACGGATTTTTTCCACCAACCTATAGGCGCCTTCCAGCGTTGTATCAGGCAAAACAAGCGCAAACTCTTCGCCGCCGTAACGGGCAGCAAGATCATGCCCCTTAACATTCGCATGCAAGGTGCCCGCAACCAGTTTCAGTACCTGATCCCCCACCTGATGGCCAAAAGTATCATTAAACTGCTTAAAAAAATCTATATCTGCAAACACAAGACATAGTGGCTTGCCCGTATCTTCCGCGTCAGCAATTGCTGTAACAAGAAAGGCGTCAAATTTCTTGCGGTTCGCTATACCTGTAAGACCATCCGAATAAACCTCTGCCTCAATCTGAATGAGACTTTCCTGCAAAGCCTTAATTTCCGCAGACGATCTTTCAAGCTTATCCTGCAAACTCTCATTCGACTGCTGGATCAGTTTTGTCTGCATGACAACCTGCTGCACAAATGATTGCAAGCTTCCAGGGCCCATATCTTTTTCGTAAGTAGACACACTATCTCTGATCGAGGTGTTGCATCCATTGATCTGATCAGAACTAACACCAAGTGCCTGTAAAACCGTTGCTAATTGCCCTTGTAACTGAGTGCCGGTTTTTTGGATGAGCGCTGTTTCTGCTGATGTACCAATAAACTTATTGTAAAGTTCACTATTCACATGACCTTCAAAGCGCTGGTTTTTCGTGATCATCTGGTCCAGTGTTCTTTGCAACTCGGGGTATCGCTCGCTAGCGTAGTTATACCAGATTTCATAGTTTGGGGGTGCTGCCGGAATATCATGGTTGTCCATAAGATCAAATGCTTGTTTGGCCCAAACATTTGCATCATCTTTTTTATCACTAAAACTCATTTTATTCCTCGAATACCTGACACAGTGCTCGCAAAGTAATTCAGCCTACAACAGACTACTGTATTAAAAACGTTATAATTTTGAATGCCTAAAACACCTTTCCAAGGCAATTACTTTCAGGCTATACAGCCGTAATCATTACATTCTAGTGACAGAAAAGATACACATTAAAGCCTTGCCCCTTAAGAGCGCATAATAGATACAACAGGAAATCATAATGAATGAAAAAACCAGTATCGCTACGCGGCTTGAAGACCTGGAATGCAAATTCTCATTTCAGCAAGAAACACTTGATGTGCTGAATGACGCCGTTACCAGCCAGTGGCAGCATATAGAACAATTGGAAAAGCAAATACGCAAACTAACAGACCAAATGGTTTCGTTTGAAAATGACCTTGCCGATTCTTCTGGTACAGGCTCCCACCACGAACCGCCACCGCCCCATTACTAGTGCGCCATCACTCTTAATCTGTGCATAAAATAATCATTGCATCAAACCCTAGCAGGCGTAAAAATGATGCTAGGGTTTACACAGTGCCATTTGCGGGAAAAACAGTGCAGGATAGCCTGAGCATATTTTTTGGAAACGATCCAGATATACTTCAGGATGTTCAAAAAGCATGCACGCCTGTCAGCTTTGTAAACGGCGCAACCATTCTCGCACAGGAAGAAGAAAGCAAAACAGTATACTGTATTATCGCAGGTACAGCAAAAGCGCTGTTATATTCTGAAGGCGGGGATGAAATATGGCTCGATGAATTTGGGCCCGGCGCGCTTTTTGGCGAAATGGCTGTTCTTGGCTCACAAATACGAACAGCTGATATTGTAGCTACAAGCCCCGTGAAAGTTGCTGCCTTTTCCGAAGAGAGCTTTTTATCCCTGATGCAAAAACATGGCAGCATTGGCATTCGTGTTGCCAGAATGCTCGTGGAGCGTATTCAGCAAACCACCCGCAGGATGTTTGAACTATCGTCGCTGTCGGCTAAAGGCAGAGTTTATGCCGAACTGCTGAGGCTAGCCAAAACAGATGCCCACAGCAAGCTGCTGGTCATTGAACGGTTACCTTCTTTCACAAGTTTTGCCCAGCGCATAAGCAGCACTCGCGAAACAGTTTCAAGAACTGTAAATGAATTGGCACGTCTCGGCTATGTGAGTAGAACCGGGAAAAAGCTTGTGGTTTTAATGCCGGAAGAAATTCGCAACCTGCAAGACTGGTAGCCGATAGCCAAACCCCTAACTGGTGCGAAGGCTGAACAAGGGCAACGGACGCAGCCCTTTCCTAGGGGTAAATTCGCCGCTATACTCGCACGCATACCCTGAGGGAGTATTAACCGCCAGTGCACAGGCAAACGGCTCGCTAACATAGATCGACCCCGGCACTGTCACCGGCTCGATCCTTGCGGCAAAGGTAACCTCGGTACCAAACACACCTTTTTCTTGCAAAAACGGGTCCTGCATTTCGTATACAGGACCATAATGACCTGCAACACGCAGCGCTAAAAAGTTTGGTAGGCCAACAGCATCAAGGTCTATTTCCTGAAAACACTTCTGTAAGGCAAGGGCTACCTTTGCGGCGGCCTTAACCGTATCAAACACAAGAAACATACCGTCACCCCAAGTATTAAGATATTGGAGCTTCTGGCCCTGCGCCTGCACACAGTCTGCCAGCGGTTTTAAAACATTTTCCAAAAACAAAGGCACTTCCGCATCAGGCAGCGCACCAAAACCTCGGACATCGGCAAAAATCATCGCCTTTAAAGACCGGTAAGGTTTGTTTTCCAAATGATGCGCACAGTCAGTAGGCGTGCGCTTAAAAGGAAAGGGTACTATAGCTTGCCTACGCCCAGACGCCGCCCACACAGCCGCATCGCGGGCAGTCCCTGCAACAGACTTTAAAACCTGCCCATTCCATATCAAAAGCTGCACAGCTTCTGTCGCTAGCGCCTGAGCCTTCAAAACAGCATGCCCCATAGCAATCTCGCTACCAAAGGATAATGTGAGATCATCGGCCCTATCCACCCCTTCAGAAACATACCGAATTGATTTGGCCTGCCTCAAGCAACCATAAAACCGTGCCTCCCAGTTTTTGCCAAAAGGCGAAACCGATGTTTCGAGAAATACTTTGTCCCGGCAAGGTAATACAACATGCAGTTCTATCCCGTGGCGCAAAGCAGCTTCCGCCAGCACGATATCTGATCCTGCAGCAAGAGCCCCATATGCAAAACCAATCGTTTCTTTCTGAAACATATCATCCACAGTTTTCTCAAGGGCATGTATACTAGTCGCATCCAGAGCTGAAAGACCTGTGTCAGAACCAAAAATATGCCCTGCATAATGCACAGCTTTGGGTGGTCGGTAACTATCCAGCCAGCTGCTGTCCTTGCCCATCGCCGTCAAGATCATAACAAACTGGATCAATGTACTGGCGCGTGCTTCATAATTATGAGGATCAAGGCTTATCGCGTCTAAAAATATCGCTTCCGCGGCCTCTATATCTCCGAAAATAAGTTTGGCTTCAGCGATCGTCGCCATATGATAATAAGCATCTTCGCCCGGCTGCGGATAACGCTTGCTAAGCAGGCTCACAATCTCTTTCGCAAGCGAGGCAGCACGTGCAGCCTCACCTGCAACCAAATACATTGCGGCCGTATTGATACCTGAATAAGTGCCTTGAGTTTGAGTGTAAGCCGTAAAATATTTCTCAGCGGACTGGAGCGCCAAGATTTTCTTTTCAGGTCCCTGTTTTAAAAGTGCCTTTCCCTTTAAAATACGCCCCTGAAGTGCAAGTATGTCTTCATCATCTTTTATCTGGTCAAGCTTTAGGGTGAAAAACTCTTTCTCGGCCTGATTAAACGCACCCGCCCTTAATAACGACAAAACATACTTATGCCCCTCACGCGGTGTAAGGGGCACAGTACTGTATGGCTGACGGGTTTGAAAATGATCCAAAAAAACGTAAACCTTGTTTTAAAATGGTTGTTCTTTTCCACCTGGGTCGATCACGATTGGTGTTTTCCAACTGTTCACATCATCCGGATCATTCCATATGTCGACATATAAATTAAACACTACAGGCATGTTGCTCCCGTCTTTGTGGGCATCATCAACATAAATGGTTTTTATTCGTAGGTCATCACCGCCATAAATTTCTGATTGCGGCATCAAAACAGGCCGAGAAAAATTGCCAGCCGGATCAAGAGTTTTAAGCCGCCATGGCACCCTGCCTTGCTGTAATTCAGGATAAGTCGGGAAAAACCAGTTAGGTGCAGACAAGTGATATACCAACCTGTGCGGCCCTTCTATATAACACCAAAACGGCTGTGGCTGATCTTCAAGTTGCGTTGGCGGATTAGCAATAAGACTGGCAATGGAAGCATTGTCCAGCATCGCACCCGGCTCTGTATAAGCCTGAACTTTTAGCGCACCCTTTGCATCAATACTACCATACATAATTGTCGTAGCTTCTGCCATGGGCCTTCTCCTCAAAATAACGGGTTAATCGGATATAGTTTTTGCTGCGGTGCCAGCCTCAAATGCCTGAACACCGTAACCTCGCTCTAACAAAACTGCCTCTATTTGGCTGGCGGTTACATCGTCACCTACCAATTTGGCAATATCGTATAATGTTGTTAATAAAACAGGAATCTGATCTAAATTTTCACTTTCAACCATCCGCCAGAGTTCCCCTTTAGCTTTCAGCGCTCCTCCTGCATCACCTGTTAAAAGCAATTGCTGGATATAAAATTTATAAAAATCTGCCAAAACCATTCGGCCTTCTTGCCTGCCTGCTAATGTATCCCTGTAAGCTTGCAGTTCTGTGGCAACATGCTGAAAACGATTAGCCCCAAATGCAACACCAACGTTCCTAACCGAAAGTTTGGCATCAATTACAAGGCTGTAGGCATACATAATTTGCCACCATGGCTCCAAAGCGGTCGGGTCTTTGAAGATAGTTTCTGTAAACTGCGAGGCCTGCGCGATAAGTTCGCTGGCGCTTGTTATGTCATCAGATTCCACCGCCAAGCCTGCAAGGTGGTACAGGGCATAAGCTTTACTGCGAATGGCAACAGCTGCTTCCGGCTCAAGCCGTAACCATTCCTCTGCAAGCGCTAAGCTTTGCCGGGACTGTTCGATGCTGGCAGCCAAATTATGGGTGTCCTGATACACCCAGGCACGTTTCATATGCCATACCATCAGCCTTTCTTTAGCGGATTGGTTTTTAGGGTCTTTCTCCAATGCCTTTTGGGTCATGTCGTACACAATGCCCATATGGTATAAAACATCCTGCACATGCCCGGTTTGCCGCAAAGCAAGATCAATCCATGAATGGCTATTAGATACCTCAGCCTTTAAAAGGCCACTGTCGGGACGCACAGCAAGAGCTGCCTGAAAGGTTTTAAGGGCAGCTTCAAGATAAGGAAGAGCTTGCCTTGGGTTTTGGTGTTGGCGCAGATACAGATTACCAATATTTAAATTGCCGTATGCGGCCTCTATCCACCAGTCTACTGTCTCTGGCTCCAGTGTTACCAACAGATCGGCGAGGCGTTTATATTCCTGCCATGCAATCTCGCCAGCGCGCAAATCACCACGCTGAATATCCTGGTTTCCAACCCAAAACACACTCTGGGCATGTTCAAAAATACGCTGAGTATTATCAGGGTCCCGCCTCAAAAGCTCAGCAGTTGCAGCGGCAGATTGTTGAAAAAGGTCAGAAGCCTGCTCTGGGTGATCGCGCAGAAACTGCATTTCACCCAGCAAATGATAGGCTCTTGCCTTTCGGCCCATAGAATCGTCCGTGGTTTCATTGAATGTTTGCTGGGCGGTATAATAATCGATCACTTTATCGCCAACAGCATCCAGCACATCCAGCCTGCCAACTGGCTCAAGTTTTTGCCGTAAATCTGTCAGCATAAATTCGATCAAATTTTCTGCCTCACCTCTATGCCTATCTGCAGCATGCCGCGCTGATACGGCCTCATACGTCAGCGCCGACATTGCTACCATTGCTATCATGCTGCTCGCTGTGACAAACATCACGCGGCGGTTCTTTCTACGCAAATCCCGTTCAACAAGCTGGTCAAGACCCACACCAACCATGCCAGCAATTAATTTGAGGACAGCGCGTCGCTTACCGTCTGCGGCTTTTCTAAGGTCTGCGGCGGACGGCTCGCTTTCAACTGCCGACAATCGCCCATTCGCCGCCAGTTTATAGCGTACGGACGGCGGAAAACATTCCAGTTCTGGCTTTCCGGCTCGGGTTGCAAAAGGCTCGCCCGACAGGATAACCGGCAAGACATATTGCTCGCCGCGCAACCTTTTAAATTCCATTACTTCTTTATTCACCCAGCGCGATGCAGCCGCCGCAGGGGAACACAGAACAATCATGTAACGCGACGACGCAAGAGCTTTCTGAACTTCAGCCGTCAGGCTTTCTGTAGCGGGGAGTTCATCCCTGTCCCGAAAAATTCTGCCAATATGCGAGGGGATAACACCCACACTGGTGCTTTTGCCAACAAGGCCAGCAGGTATGCGGTAATGCTCTAGTTGTCGGTGCAACCATGCGCCCGCTTTTTTATCGCGGTGGCTGTAACTTAAAAATGCCGAATACGTAAAATTTTCCGACACTGGCAACCCCCTTGACCTACTATCAGGCCAAAAGTGTCAACTAAAAGCCCAGGTCAGCGCAAGCCTTTATTCGGTGTTTTTTTGTTTTTTTGTGACTTGCGTCACGCTCAAACGACAAAGCTTGGAGATAGTATTTGCCTTGAAACAGCAGCAGCCTAAATCCGTGACTATCTGGTATCAGGCTAAAGCATCCGTATGTAATTTTAAGTCCTGGGGGTCTTATACTAACTGTGTCTTTGGCACACTATTTTAAAGAACTCGCTTTAAAGAGGCTGGCATATACTCGCTTGCAACAATAAGGCAACAAAGAGGTTTAGCGCATGACCTCCCTGATGTTATAGCCCATTCAGCAACCGACTTCACATCGGTTGGGGCAACATCAAACTCACCTTAAGCACCCCGCTTAAATGCGCTAAATCATGGGGCCAGTCGATCCCGCAAACACCTGACTGGTCCCATACTTTTTTGATTTTGTACAAAAATAAGCATTGGATAAACGCTGAACAGCGTAAGTGCCTTTAAGCTCAGCGCTTATTCAACGGAGCGTGCCTCTTTGCAGGTAAAGCGCAGTTCGCAGTCAATCTCATAAGGGAAATATTCCTGCTTTATTTTATCAATCTCACCAGAAATGCGCATTTTATCGAGTACTGCACGTAACCTATTGATCGTTATTTCAGGAACACTTTTGGAGGCAACAAGATACTGCAGGGGTGTTTCCCAGCGCTCAATTACATGCAGATCCTGCATTTTTCCGCCTGCTTGAAAATAGGCCCAATTACCGGGCAGTCCGCGCTGCATCCAAAGCGATACACGGTTCGCCAACACAAGCCGCGCTGCTGTTCTTTCATCCTCGACAATTGTAAGATACTTGAAGCCCAAGTCCTGCAACACATATTCTGCAGGCGATTCCATCCGGCCAATTACCGGGACCTCAAGCAAATCTTGCCATTTTTCGCTAGCATATTCCGTGTTGTTGGTCACCAACTGCAAGAATGAAATATTGACCGGGGCAACCCAGATATATTTGTCTTCCCTACTTTCAATCCGGGTAAGGGGGGCCATAAAGCCATTGTTTGAGTTTGCAACCTGCGCCTGCGCGCGCTTCCACGGCACAAAAACAGACTTGTAAGGAATGCCCGCTTCTTTAAAGGCATGTAAGACAATAGAGACAACAAATCCGTCGCCAGTCTCTGTTGATCCCCACGGCGGATTGTCAGGCTGGTATATGGTATAACCTTCTGCACCTAAAGCTGTTGGAGCAGTCCCCAGCAACCCAATACATAAAAGCCACCGCTTACCCAAGTTTTGCAGCCATGTAAAAACTTCGACACAGATAGCCGATATCAAGAAAAAACGAGTAATATGTTTATATAAACTCAATGCTAAAAGCAGTCCTCGTATGTTAACTACGGTAAAGAATACGCTTTTCTTCCTTAACAAGCAGTAAAAAAAGGGTCAGTTCTGTACTATACTTGCCTACAGACTACTGACACGCTAGGTAATGCGCCGCAATATTTTGATGATGCAACAAGGCCTCGGTCGCCGCTTCTGGGATATAGCCATCTTCTTTAAACCATGTTGTTTGGAACGTTTTTTTACGTGGCCATAATTCATTCAGGGTATCCCCTTCATATAGGCGGCCATTTTTCATTACCATTGTTATGGAGCGAGTATTTTTAATATCAACAAGTGGATTCTCGCTCAGGATTACCAAATCGGCGAGCTTACCCACGCTCAAGCTGCCCAAATCGTGCTGGCGACCAATGATCTCTGCGCCGCCAATTGTTGCAGCGTGCAAAATATCAGCGGGCTTCATACCGCCCATCGCGTGAGCTTCCATTTCCCAGTGTGTTCCAATACCAGGTGCCTCGCCGTGCGCACCAATCCCCAAAAGCCCACCCGCTTGCACAATGCGATTAGCGCTTTCTGCTGTAGCGGGGAACATATATAAACTTGGTGACCGCCACGTTTGTTCGTAAAATTTGCCATTAATCACAAATCGGGGCCAGAAGCTATTTACCTTAGCGTCACTTTGTGGATCATCCCGACTGATAAAATAATCCTGCCCCTCATAGCCACCATTGGTGATAAGCAGGGTCAGCGTGTAGCCAACCCTGCTTTTACTAACCAGTTCAACAACATCTTTATAAAGAGGCACCGCTGGCAAAGCGTGTTCATGCCCTGCAAACCCATCTATAATCTGGGTTAGACCATGCTTCATAGCAAGGCCGCCTTCTGTGGTTGGCTGCATACCAAGCTCGGCTGCGACTTCAACAAACCACTGCCGAACCTTTCTGTTACCGGTTTTATACATCTTCAGGTTTCGCAGCCGGTAATGATCACGGTACCGCAACAGCACCTGCCGAATTTCGTCTTTTGACTGGAACTCATTGAAAGAAAAAATGGCTGGGCCTGTAGAGTAAATACGGGATCCGGTCATTAGGCCCGCATCCATCAGGTCGGTATAGGACATCATATCAATACTGAGTGTGGAAGGGTCAAATAATGTTGTTACGCCGTACGCAAGCGCGGCTGATGGCCCCCACGCCTCATAATCATAAATTTCACGGCGAATATCGGCTATATGATGGTGTGTATCAATCATGCCCGGTATAATATAGCGCCCTTGAACATCAATTATTTCTGTGCCATCTGGCACATCCAGTGTGCCAGATGTGCCAATGGCCGCAATTTTATTATCTGTTACCAGAATATCCGCATTTTCAAGAACACCCGCACTGTCTTCTGTAATAATCGTGGCACCCTGCAACAACACAGACCCTGTTGGCGTATCACGCGGTATTTCAACAGTGACTTTAAAGGCCTCAAGGCCTGCACTGCCAACTTCAGGGCTGTCAGCGTTCTTATTGCCCGAGCCCGGCTCAAACAGTTCAACACCGCTAAGGGGTCGCCGATAAAAGGTTGACCCAATAGACCATGTGATGGTGCGGCCATCATCAGCCCAGTCAAAATAGTCTGCACCAACATCTGTAATTTTACGGTACCTGACCTGTGGGTCTATGAGGGTAACAGGCTGCTCTGTATCTGCTGGTACTTCAACAACATAAAGCTGCTGCGCAATCTGGGCCAAGGCCCATTTACCGTCCGGGCTAACTTTCAAGCCATCAACAGGGGCAGGGCCTTCCATAAAATACCAGCCGGGGCCAACAACTTGTAAGGTTTGCTGTAATTTGCCATCTTCTAACTGTTGCAGGCCAGCGCTTGTAAAGAGGTAGGTTTTATCACCCACTTTGCTAAAGAGAGGTTTACTGCCAAACTCGCCGCTGTACAGCACTTCTGGTTGCCCACCTGAGAGAGGGTATTTCAATAAGCTACCTTTATGCACGGGGCCATATTCCATGTAGTTATGCATGCGGGCTTTATTGCTTGCGCGCATCACAACAATAGCCTTGCCGTCTGGGCTGAACACGGGGTGGGTATAAAAATCAGCCTCGGTTGTTATTCTTTGGGGAGGTGCTGAACTACCAGCTTCAGCCACCCAAACATGGCCAGCACTCCGGGCTGTCCATGTTACATACACCACCTTTGTGCCATCTGGTGACCATGACGGCTGAAAGGAAGGTGTGTCATCCGGCCCTATCTGCTGCGGCAAGGCGCCGTCTTGCAGCGCCATCACGTACACCTTGCCAAGCGCCGAGAACACAAGTTTCTTGCCATTTGGTGATTGCTCTGCATCCTGAATGAGCCGCGCTTGAACAGGGCCAGTTTCAACGCGAATATCCTGCTTCAGGTTTGGCCCAATGCCAACAGCAACATGCGCCTTAAACGCTATTGTTGCTTCACTCCCTGTAGCAATATCAACCCGTTTGATCTTGCCGTCTTTTGATAAAACCAGCGACTTACCGTCTGGCATAAAGGTATAGCGCGGCAAAATATCCTGTATGTGCGAGGCTTGTAACTGATCATGCTGAACAGGGTATATAAGCCAGCGATCATCACCATTTTCCAAGTTTCGTATTCTTAGACCGGTTTGTCCCATATAGCGTGTGCCATACACAAGGCTAGTACCATCAGGGGAAATTACAGGCCGGAAATATGTACCGCCGTCAGGGTCAGCAAGGCGTGTTGGTACCGGTGCAACAAGAGTATCAACGGCACCTGTTGCTATATTTCTGCGTTGAATGGTCCACTTTTCCAGCACATCAAGCTCAAGCCCACCAGCCATATGCGCATAATAAAGATACTGACCATCGCGGGAGGCCACCGCACCGTTTACACTCTGGGTACCTGTTTCCGTTTTGATAGTGGTAATCTGGCTAACGCCGCCTGACCCATCAGCATTATAACGCTGGAGCGCATGCCCGTGCACATCAGCCCTAAAGAGAGAAGCATATATATACGTCCCGTCTGCAGACCATTCAGGTGACAATAAAGCCCGCTCTGTATCCTGAAAGCTTACCTGCTTTTTGTCGCGACCATCCAAGGCCATGGTCCAGATATTTTCCGCGCCAGAAGCATCTGTCACATAGGCAATACGGCGCCCGTCTGGAGAAAAAACAGGCTGCGTATCAAACCCCATCCCTGTCGATATAGCTTTTGCTGTGCCGCCTTTGATATTGAGCAAGTAAATATCGCCGAGAAGGTCAAAGACAATATGTTTACCATCTGGTGATACATCAAGTGATATCCACGTGCCTTCACCTGTATCAAATTCTATTATGCGCGATGGCTCAAGCGGCAGGGCAGTATTGGCCATAGCCTGCATCGGTAAAAAGACAAGCAGTACCAAGAAGCCTGCATATTGTATTTTGCTAATGATACTGCCCATGCTTTTCACCATTTTTGAATTACTGATATGCTGGAGGATAGCTATTGTGTTGTTTTGACGGGTGATATTTATCCCGCAGTAACATCTGGCGCGATTTTGCCTCCATTGGTTTGCCGCCAATAAACACCTTGTCGGCAACGGTAAGTGCCTCCAGTGGGTCGCCAGACCAAATGACGATGTCTGCCGCCTTACCCTGAGCAAGGGTGCCATACATAGCATCTATCCCCCATATTTTAGCGGGGTTTACCGTAATTGCATCAAGCGCCGCACTTTTACTAAGGCCGCGCGCCGCCGCATAACCAGCACCAACCCGCAGACCAATGCCTGCATTATGGCTTTTATAAATACTGGTCACCGAAAAGCTGACAAGAACCCCGGCTTGATGCAGAATAGCAGCGCTTTCAGCGCGGGCACCCATCGCATCAAAGGTTCCGGGCAGTGTATCATATGGGTTCAAAATCACTGGAATCTGGGCTGCCGCCAGCTCTGGTGCTACTCGCCATGCTTCTGACCCTCCCAGAATAATAACCCTGATACCAAATTTGGCGGCAAAACTAATGGCTTGCCGTACGTCAGACTCTCGGTTCGCATCGATCACCAAAGGCATTTCAGCCGCTAGAACAGCTTGCAAAATTTTTGTTGCCGCATCCGAGTTTTCTTCTACTTTCCCGGCCTTTTCAAAGGCACTATAGAGGTTCACCCATACGGCGCTGCGCGACTTATTGCTCGCCCCAACACCGCCAACCTTGGCAACAAGCATGGCTTTTGCTGTGCCCAGAATATTAAACCCGGCATTTAAATGCAGTAAAACCCCCATACCCGCAAAGCCTGACGCATCAGCAGTTGTTGGCATAACTGCCGCCCGCACAAGCCCTTCTGTTCTGGCAACATCCAGCAAAATGGAATTAGGGTTAAGCCCGTACTGAACATCAAAGGCGGCCCCGAGATTATCCCCCGAGCCATTTATATCGACAGTTTCTTTGGCAGAATTCACCTCAATCAAGCCCAAATCGGTTGCTGAGTTCATAAGGCCTGACGTCACAAACCTACCTGCTGCATCAATCACCGTTGCATTTTCAGGCACAGCAACATCTGGCCCTACAGCTTCAATCAACCCATCTTTCAATAAAATGGAAACTGGTTCGCTACCTTCTGCTGCCCCAAAAACAGCCGCATTCGTGACAACATATGTTTCTGCTTTTGTGGCACTCGACATAACCATACACGCACTCAGGAAAAGGCCTATAAGCTGTTTTTTCATGGCTTGTCCTCCGCTGCGGGCTGGCCCGTCATCATATCTGTTACCGGCCTGCGCTTGGGGTCTAGCCTGTCATATACAACAGCCCCATCAATGAAAACCTGATCAGCCCTGCTGTATATGCTGAAAGGGTCCCCTGACCATAAAACCACATCTGCATTCTTGCCTGTTTCAAGCGAGCCAATCTGATCCTCAAGACCCAGTATCTTAGCAGGGTTACTGGTTATCCAAGTCAGCGCGTGCGCAGTGCTAATTTCAAGACCCGCACGCCTGCCTGCCGCAATAGCTTTTGCGGTTTCAATGGGAAGCATTTGCCCAACAGAGGCAAAATCAGAGTGCATAGCAACACAAGCCCCAGCAGCATCCAGAAAAGCAGCATTTTCCTGAATCCCGTCTAATGCCTCAAGCTTATAACCCCACCAATCGCTCCATACAGCGCTGCAAGCACCATTTTCTTTCAATAGAGCTGAAATTTTATATGCTTCAACTGCATGGTGAAAAGCAGCGATTTTAAAACCAAACTCGTTGGCCATATCCATCATGGTTGCCATATCATCTGACCGGTAACAATGCACATGAACCTTAACATCGCCCTTCATAGCGGCGACGAGAACCTCAAGCCCCAAATCGCGCTGTCTTTTACCTGCCCTATACTCCTGCTCATATGCTTGTGCATCAAGCCAGGCTTGGCGCTGCATCGCAACATTGCCCATACGGCTGCCCGGCTCTTTGCCTTCATCGCCGTACCCCTTAGGGTTTTCGCCGCACGCCATTTTCAAGCCAAACGACGCACCCGGAAATTTCATTGCTTGCGCCGTGGGTGCTGGTACATTTTTCAGCACAACACCAAGGCCGCCAAAAAGGTTCGAGGAGCCGGGCAGTACCTGAAGTGTTGTAACACCACCTGCAAGGGTTGTTGCAAAAGACGGGTCCTGAGGCCAAATTGCATGCTCTGCCCTCACCTCAGGCTTTACTGCGCCTGTGGCTTCATTCACATCCCAGTTGCTTACATCGCCAGTAGAATACGGCATCGTGGCCGTGCCCAAATGGGTATGTATATCGATAAGACCGGGCGTTACATATTTTCCAGTACCATCTATCGTTAGCGTGCCATCGGGCACCTGAATGCCTTCGCCAATAGATTTTATCTTACCGCTCTCTAAAAGAATATCCGTATCCTGTGTCACACCCCCTAATCCGTCATAGAGAGTAGCGCCCCGAATAACGATTGGGCCAGAAGCGATAGGCTCATATCTACTGGGGTTTACATCCAACTGCGGTAGAGCTTGCTTCTGCTGAAAGGGCAACCCTTCATAAACCAGATAGGTACATAACGCACCTATTACAAAAACTGCTAGATATGTAATTTTATTCATAGGTTGCGCCCTGTCATAACTACCCTGCCCGTATTTGTATTTATTTATACTAACCGTACTCTTCGTATCGATTGCCTGCTTTTGACAAATGGTCATTAAATAGTGCAATTGGGCCAGACATTTTGGCCCAAAAAAGATAGTTATTGTCCTTTTATTAAAATCAGGACACGCCTCACCTATGATAGTATGATATTATTATATCCATAATTCATTTAGCAGGAACTCGTTTATGTACGCCCCGTCCCCCTTTTATTCTGAAGACCCGAAAATAGCCAAAACACTGGTCGATATGATTGTGATGGGCACATTGGTTACAGCAGAGATCTCCCTACAGGGTAGCCCGCTCCCTTTTATGATAGATATTGATAATACTGGCAACGGACGCTTGATTAGTCATATGGACAAGCGCAACCCGCTGTGGAAAGACCTTGAAAGTGGCAAGGAGGTTTTGGTCATATTCTGGGGGCCTAACGCCTATATTTCCCCCGCGCTTTACACAACAACCCCGCGCGTACCAACGTGGGTTTATGCAACAGTTCATATCAAAGGCACACCGCGCCTTATAAAAGATGCAGAAGGTGTTGACAAAATTGTGACAGACCTTTGTAATTATATGGAAAAACCCGATTCCGGCTGGAGCATCGAGCAGGTATCAGGGTATAAAAGCAGAATATTAAACGGCATTGTTGGTTTTGAAATAGATATAGCCGCTACTATGTCACAGGTAAGGCTGGCACAGCAAAATGACCAACCAGACATTGAAGCCTTATACAAAGGCCTTGCTTCTGGAAGCTCTGGTGACCGCCAAGTAGCTGAATTGATGAAGAAAATGAGTATTGTGGAAACAACCTTATAACAAGGCGCCTTCTTGCAAATATGGTTGGTAGAGATATTTCAAACCAGGCTTGATATAGGATGACTGCACGATGAAAAGTAGCGCAGCGCTAGATGTGATAAACAGGCCAGTTACCGCTTTAGAGGATGAATATCCCAAAGGCTATATCGATATCTGGCATCACCATAAACGCAGCCAGCTTGTTTATGCAATAAAGGGCATTCTCACAATTATAACAGATGACGGCAGCTATATTCTGCCGCCGCAGCGAGCACTGTGGATACCAGCCGGGGTTGAGCACATGGCAACCTGCCGCAGCGATGTTTCTATTCGAACACTTTATATAGAACCAGATGCGCGGGCAAACCTACCTAAAAAGTGCCGCGTCATTGAGGTTTCAGAGTTACTGCGCTCGCTTATTTTACAAGCCATGAAAATTCCTGCTGAATATAACCATGATAGCCGTGAAGGCCGTATCATGCGCCTTATTCTTGATGAAATTGAACTAATGCCCATCGAACCGCTTTTAATTCCTATGCCACAAGACAAGCGCCTATCAACGATATGCCAAAACTTTGTAAACGACCCAACGCAAAATCAGGCGCTTGAATATTGGGCTAAATCTGCTGGCATGAGCCTGCGCACTTTCACACGCCTGTTTCGGCAGGAAACCAACATGAGCTTTTCCACATGGCGCCAGCACGCGCGGCTTTTAGAGGCGCTCTCCCGCCTCTCTGTTGGTGAACCCGTTACCACTGTTGCCTTCGATGTAGGCTACAACAGCTCCAGTGCTTTTACCTCTATGTTTCATAAAACATTTGGTGTGCCACCTAGTAAATATTTCTAGGCAGCAACACCTCTCGCTCTTCAGTGCCTATGCTCTTTGTGGACGTCGTTTCCACCACAGAGCAATACCAACACCTGACATCACAAGCAAAATAATCCCTGTCACAAACGCCAGTATCCGCCCCGGCAGCCCAATGGCATTGCCAAGATGGATTGAAAAGAACGAGCTTAAAATGCTCGCCCTAACAGGAGCATTAAGCTGGTCATAATTTGCCAAAATGCTGCCATCAACAGCACTGATATATATTTTGGTATTACCAAAAATCTCTCGGATTTCACCGTCCTGCAATAGCCTTATCATATAATAAGGTTCCTCAACTGAGGGCGTGGATAGGATTGAAAGCCGCGCAGCCGGATATGTTTTCAAGGCAATGTGCATTGCATCTGCAATTGAGACAGTTTGCTTGCTTGCAAGATCAGGCACAGCGGGCACAACCGGGTCTGCCCACGGGTCACCAACCGCGCCCTTAACCTCTTCAAACCAGATAAGGAGCACACCCGTTGCAACAACAAGCACAGCTGGCACAGCAACGCACAAGCCCAAAAGCCGGTGCCAGTTATAAAGCTTGATACGAATAGGTACACCTAGAGAAAGCTTGAAAAAGCTGCCCCATTTTTTACGCTGCGGCCAAATCATCTGGATACCCAGAATAAGGTTAGTCAGCAGAAAAATGCCGCTAATACCAAGGATTGTAGGACCATATCCATCAATCAACAGGGATTCGTGTATATTAAGAATGAAGCTAAAAAAGTCATCCTTCATCATGCGGTCAGCCACAATTTCACCGTCTCCGTCAATGCGAACGGCACGGTACCCCAAATCATCAGATACCGTATTATGGAAATACACATCAAACCGGGTTGATTCCCTACTTGTTGTAAAGATAAAACCCGGCTCCCAGTCAGGATGCGCTTTATCAAAAGCGTTAAGACTTGCTTCAAATGCCTCAGGGTTTAAAGCTGCAAGCGGCTTGTCAATTTTTGCAGCAGTCATCTCTGGCGCAAAGACTGCAACCACCCCTGTAAGGATTTGCACGAGCCAAAGAACAGCAAGTGTTAAGCTGACATATTTATGAATTTTATAAGCCGTAGAACGCATACACCTCTCCTGAGTATGGAATTTGGTACATTCTAGTTTGCTGCGGCTATTTTGCTTGTTGTTTCGGGTCCAACTGCTTTGCGATTGAGCCAAAAAGTGGCCCAATATAACAAAGCATACAGATTTACGCCGTTTCAGCCTTAAAGCCACGGATAAAAGAAACCAGATTAAGTGGTAGTTGTTCTGTTAAATATCCACCCTCCTGAACCAACAGAGTGGGGTAGCCAGCCGCAGCAATTTTACGGGCAATCCGGTTAAATCCTTCTGTGGTTATTTTCAGCACACCGATAGGATCATGTTCGCTAGCATCCAAACCAAGAGCAACCACAAGTGCCGATGGCTTGAAATCCCTTATTCGATCAAGTGCTTTCTCAAGCGCCGCAAGATAAGCATCATCACCTGTTTTGTGGGCCAATGGCATGTTCACATTTGCGCCTTTACCAGCCCCTTCACCTGTCTCCTCCGCATATCCTGCATAATAAGGGAAGTAATTGGAAGGATCGGCATGGATGGAAACAGTGAGCATATCGCCGCGATTATAAAAAATACCCTGCGTGCCATTACCGTGATGGACATCAATATCAAGGATCGCCACCGGCCCGTTTTTTTGGGCGCCAATATAATGCGCTGCAATGGCCGTATTATTTAGATAGCAAAAACCGCCGGAACAATCCGCGTAGGCATGGTGCCCAGGCGGGCGGCACAGCGCATAGGCAACCCCGGTTGCCAGCATTTCGTCAGCAGCGGAAAGCGCAACCTGCGCTGCACCGTAAACTGCGTCCCACGTGCCTGCCTGAATTGCTGTTGAAGTATCTGCACTATAATAGCCAAGCAACCCTTCCAGACCAGTTGGTTTATGGTGCATGTGCAGACGGGGGAAATGGGTTGGAATAAATTCCGTACTGTCAGCGTTTATCTCTGCCCGCTTTGCCCAAAAGGTAGACAAAAAATCTACATAGTCTTTGGTATGAACCGCCAGAACAGGCGCAAGGCCATAGTCCTTTACCGGTCCTTCAGAAAAGCCAGCCGCCGTAAGCGCATCATGTAAAATCGTTGCCCGTATCGCACGTTCTGGGTGCGTAATTACCGTGCCTTTACGATAAAATGTTTCAGGGTCATACTTTTTATTAGTGTCAGAATAGAAAAAGCGCATACAAAAACTTCCAAAACGCTCGATAAAAGCGACCTTACATACCCAGTCTGTTTTTTAACCAATCAGCGGTTTCTTGCAAAGCAACATTTGCAATACCACCCAAGCTTGCTGTCTCCAAAAAGCCGTGTATGGCACCTTCATAAACAACAGCTTTTACATCAACACCACTTTCTTTAAGGCGCTTTTCCATCCGCAGGTTATCGCCGCATAGTATATCGCAGCCTGCAATCGCCATATAGACCGCAGGCATTTTGGTCAGATCAGCAAGCATAGGGGAAACAAACGGCTCAATACCGTCTTTTTGAATATCACCCAGATAGTTATGCCAAAACCAGATCATTTCCTCGGTTGTCAACAGGTATTCCACTTCTTGCGGCCTTACAACAGGATCAAGTGCTATCGCACTATCTACCACCGCATAGTTCAAAATCATTGCTTTAATCAGGCTTGCTTTACCTTGTTCCTGAAGCTTTAGGCATGTTGCCATACTCAGGTTACCACCTGCGGAATCACCGCCGATCGCCAGCTTGCCAGCATCAATACCAAGGTCTTGTGCATGCTCTGCACACCACAGAACGGCGGCCACGCTTTCATTAACCTGCGTAGGGTACCGGCTTTCCGGTGCAAGGCTATAATCAATACCAATAACACACACACCAGCGCGCGCTGCATACTCGCGCATTAGTCTATCGTGGGTATCAAGGCTGAACATAACCCAGCCACCCCCATGTAAATAAAACAGGCACGGCAATGTTTCATCCGTCGTTGGACGGTGCATTCTGATACGCACTTTTTTATCACCAGACACTGGCACAAACTGCTCGGTGGTTTTAACCATTTCGGGGCCACCACTTGAGAAGGGCTCACGTACCTGCGCAACAATATCGCGAACTTCTGAAAACGGAACACTATCCAAATCAGGGAACTGCGCGTAACGCTCCTTCATAATAGCCTGAAACTGCTCCATTTCCGGCGTGAGCATATTTTGTTTGACTTTCTGGCCCTTTAGGGGAGCTGACATACACAATTCTTTCTTCATTTAACAGACTATACCTACCAACAAGAAAGTGTCATGTTACCTTCTCCCCGGTGTGGCTCGGCACTATAATTACCTCGGCAACATACCTTTAGGCTGCACGAGATGGGCCTATGTCTATTTAGAATGGGCCACAATCTGGCCTTTCAAAATCCCGCATAATGCTACTTGGCCTGATTGAGCAACTAATTGACCCTAGAAAACGCTTTTTCGGCCAGAAGATAGCCTACTATATATGCACCAAGCGGCAGAGAGGGCGAATCAAACTCAGGCCCCGCAGTGCCGAATAAAGTAAATTATATTTACAATTAACAAACGGGAGGACAAAGCGATGCTTTGCTCAACAAACTGGAAAAAATTCTTGATGACTGGTGGCGCCTTGCTCGGTTATGCAGCAACAATACCAGCCACTATCGCCGCTGAAGCGGGAAAAGAAGACACTGTCTTTGAAGAGATTATCGTAACAGCCAACAAACGTTCTGAAAGCCTAAGGTCTGTAGCGGGCGCTATTAGTGCGGTTACTGGATCACAGCTTTCTGACATGGGCGCCGAAAGCCTGTCTGATTATATCACAACCCTGCCTGGCGTACACTTTAATGACTACCAGCCGGGTGTATCAGAAGTTATTATTCGCGGTGTATCTGCCTCTACATACCACGAGCAGGGCCAAACAACCGTTGGTTACTACATCAACGAAATACCGCTCAATGAAGCTGGTTGGCCGATCGTTATCCCTGACGTTGACACCTTTGACCTTGAGCGCGTTGAAGTTCTTCGTGGCCCACAAGGGTCCTTGTACGGTGCTGCAGCCCTTGGCGGCCTTGTAAACTATATTGCCAAAGAAGCAGATCCATCCGAATTTGATGCTGCGTTTGAAGCTTCTATCGGTAGCACACGTAATGCTGGCGAGCCAAACTACACAGCCAAAGGCATGTTTAATGCCCCCATCATTGAAGACAAACTTGCAGTGCGCGTTGTTGCCCTCGAGCGCTTTGATGCAGGCTTTATTGACAACATCGGCACTGGTCAAGACGGCGTAAACGACCTGTCTGTACGCGGTCTGCGCGGTTCTGTTGTGTTCACACCAAGTGACAAAACGAAGATCTCATGGATGACCATGTATCAGGAAACAAATCTTGATGATGCAACATACCTGACTGTCCCTACACTGACACGTAACACAGTTGTCGCTGAACCACACGAAACAGAAATGCTTTTGCACAGCCTTAAGATCGAACAAGACCTTGGCTTTGCGGACCTCACTGTGCTCGGCGCTCTAGCGAGCAAAGAAAGCTATATTGTTTTTGATTATTCAACATCAGGGTATCTGGTGGCTGGCGAGCCAACTTGGTCTGATGGCTTTGCTGAATCCGACAGCAAACATTTTGAAGCACGTCTAGCATCAAAAGAAAATGATAGCCGCTTTAGCTGGTTAGTGGGCGTTTCATATGCAGAAAGCACCAAGGATTCAAACGACGCTGTTTATCAGGCAGGGGCTGCTGATTACATTGATGCAAACCCTGACCTTTTCGGCGGCGTTTCCGGTTCCCTCGTGGCACCAAATGATTATATCAGCCAGTATGTCGTTGATCAGGAAAACGAAGACTTCGGCATTTTTGGTGAAGTGACTTTTGATGTAACAGACGCAATCAGCATCACAGCTGGTGGCCGCTATTTTGATGCATCCAGTGAAACACAGGTTATCATCCCACCAAGTGCTGCCTTTATCGGCTCAGTTGACGCAGTTGGTACACAGTTTGGTGGCCCTGAAAGCGCAGATGGCTTTACACCAAAAGTCACTGTGAAGTATCAGCCAAATGATGATTTCATGATCTTCGCACGCTATTCTGAAGGCTTCCGTATCGGCGGTGTAAACCCTAACGCAGGACGGTTACCTGCTGGCACGGTTGATGCAGCTTATGCACCCGATAATCTTGAAAACTATGAGATCGGCACCCGCTTTGATCTGATGGAAAACAGACTTAAGATTGACCTAACCGCCTTCCACCTCAAGTGGTCTGACATGCAGGTACGTCTGTTCACCCCGGCACCTTTCTTCTACTCTTATGTGGTGAACGCTGGCGGTTCAGAAATCAACGGTCTCGAGCTTTCTGCTATGTTCCGTGCTAACGAAGTCGTTGATTTCAGCACAAACATCACGTATCTGGATGCTGAAGTAAGCGAATTTGTGCCTGATACATTCGCCGCAAACGGCCTTGGTGGTTACCCTGAAGGCACAACACTGCCGGGTGCCTCAAAGTGGTCAATTGCCAACACGTTGAACTTCAACTTTGCTGATGTGGCCCTTGCGCCGCGTGTTAGCATCTCGCACACCTACCTGTCGTCTGCGCCTGTTGCCTTTGGGTCAGTGACACAGCGGGGCGGCTATCACCTCGTTGATGCACGGGCAACCTTGCAAGTGCAGGAAAATGTGGAAGTAGCCTTCTATGTAGAGAACCTGTTTGACAAATACGGCATTCTCAACGCGCCGTTCGGTGACTTTTATCCACAACCTCTTGGATCGATCACACGCCCACGTTCAATCGGTTTCAAGTTTAGCTGGCACATGTAAGGCTATTCACAAATAGCATATAAAATCACTCTATAAAAAGGGGGCCAATCGGCCCCCTTTTTTATGCCGCGCTATACCACCTTTCAGGCAGCCTTAATCTTAACCCCTCCCCACAGAAACACTCATGCCCGCGCGCCAGAGTCGCGCTTCCATATATTAAATATATAATGCTATATATTTTTATAATGTGTATTATTTATATAATTAAATAAATTATATAGTATTATATATACAATAATACCTCTCGAAACCTCACACTACGAATACTTTATTCTCGCGTTTTTCTCTATAATTACACAGACAGAAAACAGGCTACGAAACGCCTAGGCGTTCGCCTGTCACGGTAATGTTATGGGAGAATACCGCGATGACTGAAACAGACCAAAAAGCTGAGCCGGCATACAAAAGCCGGCTGTTTGTACCAAAGGCATCGTCACGGCCCGGCAGCCCTCCCGATTTCAGCACTTTAAACATTCCCGCAGCAGGTGCAGCCCCCAAGCCAGACATTAACTGCAATGCGCTGGATATTCAGGATCTAGCCTACAGCCTTATTCGTGTTCTTGACGACAAAGGCTGTGCAGTTGGACCGTGGCAGCCTGAAATACAAACGGACGAACTGCTTAAAGGTTTGCGTCATATGGTACATGTCCGTGCCTACGATGATCGCATGTTCCGCATGCAGCGACAGGGCAAGCTTTCCTTTTACATGAAATGCACCGGCGAAGAAGCAATCGCCGTGGCACAGGCAATGGCACTTGAAAGCGGCGACATGCTGTTTCCATCCTACCGGCAGCAAGGGCTGCTGTTTGTTCGCGAACGGTCGCTAGTCGACATGATGTGTCACTGTATCTCGAACGCGCGCGACAACCTTAAAGGCCGCCAGATGCCAGTTTTCTATAGCTGGAAAGAAGGTAACTTTTTCAGCATTTCCGGTAACCTTGCCACCCAGTATAGCCAAGCCGTAGGTTGGGCGATGGCCTCCGCCTATAAAGGGGAAAGCCATATTGCCAGTGCGTGGGTGGGCGATGGCAGCACAGCAGAAGCTGATTTTCACCACGCGCTTTTGTTTGCCGCCACCTATCAGGCACCGGTTATTCTGAATGTGGTCAATAACCAGTGGGCTATTTCTACCCCGCAGTCTTTTGCCTCAGCAGGTACAACCTTTGCCGCGCGCGGTATTGGCTTTAATATCCCGAGCCTTAGGGTAGACGGCAATGACTTTCTGGCCGTTTACGCTGTTACCAAATGGGCAGCAGAGCGTGCGCGCCTTGGGTACGGCCCAACCTTCATTGAGCAGTTTACATACCGCACGGAAGGCCATTCAACCAGCGATAATCCAGACGCTTACCGCGCTGCTGGTGAGGGCAAAGCATGGCCGCTTGGCGACCCGATTGAGCGCCTCAAGCAACATCTCATTAGCCTTGGTGTCTGGAGCGAAGAACAGCATACAGCACTCGCCGAAGAACTGGCCGCCTCCGTCACAAAAGACTGGAAAGAAGCAATTTCCTACGGCTCGCTGGATGAAGGCCCCCATTGGCCCATACCCACCATGTTTGAGGATGTGTTCAAGGAAATGCCAGACCACCTACGCAAGCAACGTCAGCAAATGGGGATATAGATAAAATGGCTAAAATGACAATGGTACAGGCCATCAACTCAGCGCTTGATTGCACAATGGCAAAAGACCCAAATGTATTTGTAATGGGGCAGGATGTTGGGTACTTCGGCGGCGTTTTCCGGTGCACAGAAGGCCTTTATAAAAAATACGGTGCGCACCGCGCAATCGACGCACCTATCGCAGAAGGTGGCATTGTAGCTGCTGCAATCGGTATGGGTGTGAACGGCCTACGACCTGTTGTTGAAATGCAATTCGCCGATTATATCTATCCAGCAATAGATCAGATTATCAGCGAACTAGCGCGGCTGCGGCACCGTAGCGGCGGGGAGTACTGGGCACCTGTCACCGTAAGGGCACCTTGCGGTGGCGGCATTCGCGGTGGCCAAACCCACTCGCAAAGCCCAGAGGGCATCTTTACCCATGTATGCGGCCTGAAAACAATTATGCCAGCCACGCCTTACGACGCAAAAGGCCTGTTGATTAGCGCAATCGAAGATGATGACCCGGTTATCTTTTTTGAGCCAAAACGCATTTATAATGGGCCTTTTTACGGCCATGGTAGTGTTGATCAGAAAAGCTGGAATGCCCACCCTGCTGGCGAAGTACCTGAAGGCCACTATACTATCCCGATTGGTAAAGCCTCTATCTGGCAGGAAGGGAGCGATGTGACGGTCCTTACCTACGGCACCATGGTGCATGTCGCAGAGGCTGCCATAAAGGCAAGCGGTATTAACGCCGAACTCATTGACCTTCGGAGCTTGCTCCCTCTCGACACAGAAACCATCACCGCCTCGGTTGCCAAAACGGGCCGCTGTGTCATCATCCACGAAGCAACCCGCACAAGTGGCTTTGGCGCTGAACTGGTCGCTGAAGTGCAAGAAGCGTGTTTCTGGCATCTAAAAGCCCCGATAGAGCGTGTCACCGGCTGGGATACACCCTACCCCCATGCTTTCGAATGGGAATATTTCCCCAGCCAAACCCGCATCATTGAAGCGCTACAGCGCACCCTTGAAACAAATTAAGAGGATAACAGCAATGGGACACTTTAGTTTTAAATTGCCTGACCTCGGGGAAGGTATTGTTGAATCTGAAATTACCGCATGGCACGTAAAGCCCGGTGATACAGTTGAAGAAGACCAACATATTGCTGATGTTATGACCGACAAAGCCAATGTTGAGGTTAGCTCCCCCGTGAGCGGCACAGTTGTTTCGCTTGCCTGTGTGGCGGGCGAAATTTTGGCAGTTGGCCGCGAAATGATCTGCTTTGAAGTAGAGGGCGACGGCAATGTTTCTGCTCCTGAAAAACCTGAGCCATCCACCAGCAAGCCTGCCGAACCTGATGTAAAGCCAGAGCTTGCCGCAGCACCTGCCCCAGTGAAACAACAAGCTATGCATCAAGAGGCAGCGGCTACAAAACCCGCAGGCCGCAAAACCCCTGAAACCGTACTGTTCGGCACCGGCGTGCTGGCTTCCCCCTCTGTTCGGCAACGTGCCCGCGATGAAGCGATTGATCTTGCCGCAGTGCCCGGCAGTGGCCCGGCTGGTCGTATAAGCCATAAAGACCTGGATGCTTTCATTGCAGCCGGCGGGGCGCTTGCTGTCCGGCCCGGTAAAACCAAACGCCAAGGCCACACGGATGTAAAAATCATTGGCATGCGCCGTTTGATCGCACAAAAAATGCAGCAGTCCAAACGCACTATTCCGCATTATTCTTATATTGAGGAAATAGACGTGACAGGGCTTGAGGAGCTGCGACAGCATCTTAATGCCACCCGCGCAGAAGGCCTACCAAAGCTGACGCTATTACCCTTCCTAGTACAGGCACTTGTTAAAATTCTGCCACGTTTCCCGCACTGCAACGCACGCTACGACGACGAAGCTGGAGTATTAGCTCAGTTTGAAGCGGTCCACGCCGGCATTGCAGTTATGACAGATGCAGGCCTGATGGTGCCCGTTATAAAGCATGCTGAAAGTCTGAGCATTTGGCAAGTTGCCGCAGAAATCGCCCGTGTGTCAGATGCCGCCAGAAATGGCACCGCCAAAACCGATGAGCTAAGTGGCTCAACCATTACCATCACCAGCCTTGGGGCGATTGGCGGCGTTGCCACAACACCTATTATCAATGCCCCTGAGACATCCATTATCGGCGTTAACAAAATACAGGAAAGGCCCGTCGTGAAAGACGGCACGATTGTCATTCGCAAAATGATGAATCTGTCTTCATCATTTGACCACCGTATTGTCGACGGGTTTGACGGTGCACAGCTGGTGCAGGCTTTAAAGCACATTCTTGAAACCCCCGGTGCCATCTTTGTTGAGGAAGCATGATATGAGTAATAAAAAATCCTGCACATTACTGGTGGTGGGCGCTGGCCCTGGCGGGTATGTTGCCGCCATTCGTGCTGGCCAGCTTGGCCTTGATACCATTATTGTTGAAGCAGACCGCGCGGGCGGCACCTGCCTGATACGGGGCTGTATTCCATCAAAAGCTCTCATTCATGCTGCAACACGGTTTGAAGAACTCTCCAGCCATGCTGACAGCGCCAAGCTTGGTATATCGCTTGAAAGCACACCAAAGCTTAATGTGGAACAGTTGATGGACTGGAAAAGCGGCATTGTTGACAAACTAAATGGCGGCGTTGAGGCCCTTCTTAAAAAAGCAGGTGTTGAACTGGTTAAAGGCTGGGCAACATTTTCTGACGCCAAAACCTGCACTGTTGAAACACCTGAAGGCCCCCTGACGATTGAGGCTGAACACGTGTTGCTCTCGAATGGGTCAAGCGCTGTTGAATTGCCAAACATGCCTTATGGTGATGCTGTTATTTCATCCACCGAAGCGCTAAGCCTTGCAGCACTACCAGAACATCTGGTTGTTATTGGTGCTGGTTATATTGGGCTAGAGCTTGGCATTGCATATAGAAAACTGGGGGCGAATGTCACCTTCCTTGAAGGCAGGGATCGTATTTTGCCGCTGTACGACAAGGAAATGACCCGCCCGATCGAGGCATGGCTCAAAAAACATAAAACCCCTGTTCTGGCAAATGCCAAAGTACAATCTGCCAAAACAGAGAATGGCAAAGCCTCTGTGGTTTATACCGGTGCCGACGGTGTGGAACACACCCTTGTTGCAAATAAAGTGCTGGTTACCGTCGGCCGTGCGCCAAACACCAAAGGCTGGGGCCTAGAGACCATGTGCATTGACATGAACGGTGCCTTTATCAAGGTTGACCAAATGTGCCGCACTGCCATGAAGAATGTATGGGCAATTGGCGATTTGGTCGGCGAACCCATGCTGGCACACAAGGCATCAGCACAAGGCGAAATGGTTGCAGAGATTATTGCAGGCCACCGCCGGGCATTTGATCCGGTTGCCATACCCGCCGTATGTTTCACTGAACCCGAAATCGTAGGTGTTGGCCTGACACCTGACGAAGCAAAGGCCGCCGGGCATGATGTCATTGTTGGCAAGTTCCCATTTGCCGCTATTGGCCGCGCCCTCACAATGGAAGCTGGTACAGACGGCGGCTTTGTACGCATCACCGCCCGCAAAGAAGACCATGTTATTTTAGGCATCCACGCAGTTGGGGCCCATGTATCAGAACTAAGTAACGAATTTGCTTTAGCTCTTGAAATGGGCGCACGCCTAGAGGACCTTGCCCACACCGTTCATGTGCACCCCACGCTCGGCGAGGCAACGATGGAAGCATCACTTGCAGCCCTCGGTAAAGCCATTCATATAACAAACTGACGCAACAAGGATATTCGCTGTGAAACTTTCAGCTTTTGGTAAAAAATTCACTAGCCCATCTGGCACTGTTGAATTGATGCTTGATCTTGGTACTGCCCTTAATGAAAACCCGGATATGATTTTTATGGGCGGCGGCAACCCCGGTCACATTAAGGAAGTTGAAGCTGCATTCCAGCAACGACTTGAAGCCATTCTTGCCAACCCCAAACAAAGGCATAGCTTGCTGGGTATTTACCAGTCTCCCCAAGGGGACAAAGAGTTCAGGCAGCAGATTGCTGCGTTCCTTAACAGCCAGTTTAACTGGGGCCTTACCGAGCATAATATTGCAGTGTCAAATGGCAGCCAGTCGGCTTTTTTCATACTCTACAATATGTTTGCTGGCACCATGCCAGATGGACGTAACACCTCCATCCACCTGCCTCTTACACCAGAATATCTCGGGTATGCTGATACCGGACTTTCGGAAAGCTTTTTCACGGCAACAAAACCAAATATTGAGCTACTCGATGATGCACTGTTTAAATACCGGGTAGACTTCTCCAGCCTAAAACTCGATGCAAGCACCGCTGCCCTCTGTGTATCACGCCCGACAAACCCAACAGGTAATGTACTAACAGACAATGAAATCCTGCATCTTGATGCCATGGCAAAAGAACAGGATATTCCCTTCATTATTGATGGGGCATACGGCCTGCCATTCCCTAATATTATGTTTACCGATGCCACCCCTTACTGGAATGACAATATCATTCTGGCACTGAGCCTTTCTAAGCTTGGCCTGCCGGGTGTGCGTACCGGCATTGTTGTTGCCCGTGAAGACATCATTCAAGCCTTCACAAACGCCAACACTATTGTAAACTTGGCGTGCGGCACACTGGGGCCTGCACTTGCTAAAGCCATGTTTAAAACAGGCGAAATTCTGTCGCTGAGCGAAAAATATATCACCCCGTTTTACAAAGACCGCGCAAGCCAGACAGCGAAATGGTTTAGGGAAAGTCTTGAGGGGCTGCCTTTCCGCATTCACAAACCTGAAGGCGCCATCTTCCTGTGGCTTTGGTTTGAAGGGCTGCCTATTACCAGCCAAACACTCTATGAGCGCCTTAAAAAACGCGGCGTCCTTATTGTGCCGGGCCATAACTTTTTTGTTGGCCTCGGTGACGACTGGGCGCACAAGCATGAATGTATAAGAGTATCCTATGCGCAAGACCCACACATTGTGCAGGAAGGCATTCGCATCATCAAAGAAGAAGTGGCGAAAGCCTATGAAGAGGGCTGATTAAGGGGCTGGATCTGGTGCATGTTGCACAATAATAGTATCACCCACAATAATTTGCATCAGGTCATAACCAACCTCAACAGCACCGCCGTAACCTTTGCGGGTTTCATCAAGAAGGGTTTGGGCAAAAGCACCGTCATTTCTGGTGTGATAATATACAGCAAGTCGCGGGCGGGTTTGGGCAAATAGCTTTGCCGCTTGCCCTGCTGTTGTGTGGTAACCAACAATTCTTGCAACCTGTTCCGGTTTAAAGTGGCTTTCAAGATACGCTATCAGAGCTGGTGACATCACCTCCTGCACAATAACATCAGCCCCTTTCCCGTATGTATATAAACTATCTGTAAGCGTGGTATCGCCTGAAATCATAACCACCTTACCCTTATATTCAACACGGTACCCCCATGCAGGCTTAACAGTCGAGTGGTCTACCTCAAAAGCTATTACCCTTAACCCGCCGTTATCATACACAGTACCATTATGGGTAATATCAGCAAAAGCGTCATCAAGGCCAGAACGGGTTGCTGGCACACCGTCTTCATAACGCTTGTTGATATCATACTGAAATGTCTTCGCCATATTATGCATCATCTCTGTGGTTCCCTCAGGTCCCCAAATGGCCAAAGGTGCCGTTCTGCCCTGCACCCAACCATTGAGCCACAGGTCATCTATGCCCACAATATGGTCTGAATGTAGGTGCGTTACAAACAGGTGGTTAACTTTTGGAATTAAAGCCGGGTCAACCTCAGCGAGGCGGGTGGTGCAGCCACGACCACAATCAAACAACAAGGCCTGATCCCCAGCCTGCACCAAAATAGCAGTACCAAACTGCGTAGCGCTGGGAACCGGTGTTCCTGAGCCTAAAATTGTGAGGGTAAGACCTGCCTTTTCTTCCTCGCCTGCATGCACCCTTAAAAGGCCAGACGCACAACACAAAAAAGCCAAAACCTGAAAAATAACTAAAAATGCCACACGCATAGTAATGAACCCGTTCTATCTATAACCACCTTAGCCACACCTTTTATACGACATGACAAAGGTGTAGGCATTATAAACCATGTTTTACAAAAAGTGTATTCACTTTATAAAAATAACTTACCCGCCGCACCCAACGCACAACTCCTTATAATGATAATCACACTGCCAACATAACGCCATTAATTACTGTATATAAAGGATTTATTGTAAAAAAAATGAAACGTCAGACTATGATGATGGTGTTTTTTCAATGAATAAATTAAACTTAATCAAACCACATTCATAAAAACTGTATCCATTTATTGCTTGACTAAATATGTAAATAGAGTATCTACTAACAGCAAGGATACCTGAAAGCCCTCTATCGTTATGAGGGGTTATCAAAAGAGTGCATGATAAACCTTGGGGAAGAGGTAATGCGCTTGAATTCTTGGGGAAGAAACTGCGCGAAAAACTTAGGCATGAATTGAGCCCGTGCATCCAGTTTAGGGGAAAAAAATGAGAATGAGCATCCGTCCAAGTGTTATGGTGTTAGCGCTGCTAGCGCCTGCTACTTTACAGGCACAAGACACTGGGTCCAAGGCCCTTTTCAGCATTGAAGAAATTGTTGTGACCGCCGAAAAACGCGAAGCCAACCTGCAAAATACAGCTGTAGCAATTTCAGCCTTCAGTGGCGAAACACTGGAGCGCCGGGGCATCGATGATGTATCAAATCTGCAGTCTTATATTCCAAACCTGCATGTCGGGCAGGAACAGGACGGCTTCAAAATTGCCATGCGCGGTATTGGCCTTCAGGGTACAACATCCATCTCTGATTCAGGCGTTGCCTTCTATAACGATGGCTTCTATATCCCGCGTCCTGCTGGTGGTAGCGCTGTGTTTTATGACATTAGCCGCGTTGAGGTTTTGAAAGGCCCACAAGGCACCCTTTATGGCCGTAACGCAACCGGCGGTGTGGTGAATGTTATTTCCAACGCGCCCAGCGACGAGTTTGAGGGCGAAATGGGCTTTAGTTACGGCAACCGCGATCTTGTTGAAATGCGCGGCATTTTAAACATACCGCTCAGTGAAACTGTATCCAGCCGCTTCTCCCTCGTACATACAGAAGAAGATGGTTACGTTAAAAACAACTCTGGCGCGCCCGGCACAAGGCCTTTTTATGGCACAGACGGCGACCTGACTATGCGCGGGCAGCTACAGTATGATAATAAAGAAGATCTCAAGATACTTTTGGCACTGAACTATAGCAAACTGAACGGCACAGGTATTGCCATGAAGTACCTTGAACGTAACATAGGTGGCCCCGGCCCAACACAGGCCCTACTGGCAACTGTACCAACAGACCCTGCTGATCCACTTGTAAACAACAGCGAAATTTCGGGCTATAATGATACCGAAACCACCTATGGCTTCCTGCGCGTTGAAAAGTCTTTTGGCGGTGTGGATGCCTTCCTGCAGGCCGGTAAATTCTGGCAGGACACAAACATTCTGCAAGACTTTGACGGTTCCCCTGTGGAGGTGAGCCTCTTTAACAAAGATCAGGAAAACGAAGCAGAAAGTGTTGAGTTCCGTTTAGCGTCGAACACAGACGGCCCCCTTGAATGGATGCTGGGTGCTTATTATTTCTCTGAAGACACCTATATTTTCCGCCGTGTGCGCCTAAACGGCCTTGTCGGCGGCGGCACTGTTTTTATCAACCTGCCAGATTTTTTACTCGATGAATACGGTTCAGGCTCAACAAAAGCCGCCTTCAGTAATGTAAAATATGCCCTATCAGACACATTCCGCCTGTCAGGCGGTATTCGCTACACGAAAGATAAAAAAAGCGGCTCTAAAATTACCCGTGGTAACTTTGGGGCGCCGTTCCCACCAGACCTGATCGATGTTGAAGTTGATTTCTCGCAGGTCACATGGAAAGCAGGCATTGAATGGGATGCCAGTGAAGATGTCTTTGTGTATGCCAGTGCTTCAACAGGCTATAAGGCTGGCGGCTTTAATATTTCGTCAAGCGGCGCACCATACGACGCTGAAACGGTCGACGCTTATGAAGTAGGCATTAAATCCAACCCCTTTGACGGACGGATGCAGATCAACGCTGATGCCTTCTATTACAGCTATAACGATATGCAGCTCACCACCCTTACAACGGTGAACAATGCTCCCGGCCAGCTAACAACAAACGCTGCAGGCAGTACCTTATACGGTCTGGAAATTGACACCCAGTTCGAGATTACAGAAAACCTGCTGATGAATGCGGCCTACTCATACATTAGTGCCAAATTCGACGAATATTATAATACTGATCCCCGTGACCCTAACCCGGTTTTCAACCCGGGTGACCCAGAGGGCTTGGGCCGGACAGACCTTGCAGGTAACACAGTTCCATATGTGGCCAATCACACAATCAGTGTTGGCCTACAATACGGTATTGAACTGGGTGATAAAGGCAGCATTGTTGCAGCGATCAATTCATCATGGCACAGTGAGCTCTTTATGCGCGAATATAATGATCCGCTTATTGACCGGCAGGCCCCTAACACCAAAACCGATGCTACAATAACCTATTATGCTGGCGATTCTGGGCTATCCATTACTGGTTATGTCACCAACATTGAAAATGATACCGAACTGAATAACATTTTCGTAAGCCCCGGCTTTGTTGGCCTTAGTGCGACAGCATCTTACACCAAACCAAGAAGCTTTGGCGTGCGGCTGGATTACGAGTTTTAATTATACCTTGCTTTCCTCCCTATTCACCCCGCCGCGTATCAAGCGCAGGCGGGGTGTTTTTATGCCACGTTTAAAAACACCTGCACGAAAACCTAGTCGACCTGAAAAGAGACAACGCCTTTATGGTGCCGTGTGGACTCAGTATCTCACTGTATCATTGGGAATAGCATTTTCGGGGAACACCCCTGATAAGAAGGTGCGGCCACAAAGCGCACGATTGGGGGTCGAGTAGTAAAACTACTGCTCTGTGACCGCATTCGGTATATGTATACTCAGTGGAAACAATTCAAGCCTCGGCGTATAATATGGCCCTTGCACCCCAAAGACAGCTCAATAAAACGGGCAGGTATACTTAAGGTCATACAATTTCATAAGAGCATTGAAGGCCTCGACCTTATTTTGCCGACAATAGCTGTTCGCCAAATTTAAAATAATGGGCATATTCTCGGCGCTGTCCGGCCCCATTAGCTCTTTGCTAAGATCTAGCATCTCAAGTAACGTCTGCTCTTCAAGGCTACGCTGCTGCAACAGGCCATAAAGCGAAAAAAGCTGCTCCATATAATGGAGGCGTTTAAATTTGTCATCTTCGCTATCAGAAAGCAGCGCAATATTTTCCTGAACAACCACCACCGCCGCGCTATAGTCTTTCTTGGCAATGAGCAGTTTGTAATACAGCAGCCTGCTAAGTTCTGAAATATGATGCCGGGGGCCAAGGCTGGTTTTAGAAAGCTGGTAGGCTTTTATAACTTGATCGCTAACTTCAAGCAGGCGGCCTGCTTTATCATAATACCGATTAAGGGTTTTCAATCGGTTTAAATAATCTTCGTCAGTCTCTCCATATAAGGCAGAGGCACCCTCCAGCATTTCCTCACCGTAGCGGATAGCTTTTGTCCAGTTTTTCTGCGTTGCAGCCCGGTCAGCCTTAACCGCCAAGCGGCCAACTTTTTCTTCAGACCAGTCAGGCTGGCCGGCCACTACTGTTACGGAGCAACAGCATAAGAGAAGACATAGAAATGGAAGCCGCAGCCATCCTTTTTGCACAATCACATACCCTAAATATGTTCAAAGCCCTGTGGCACTTTAGGGATTTTATTCCGTAAATAAAAGCGGTTACTCAGGTAGAAGCTACGATAAAACTTTAGCCGACATACCAAAACAACGAATAGTAAATGCAAGGGCACACTCAAAACACCGATGCTAAACCTTTTGCTCGGCCACCTTAGGTTTTAGCATTTTTCGAAGCTGTATCTCATGTTCAGAGGTGCGCACGGCTTCAATACTACCTGTTAACTTCAAAAAGCGGATAAACGCTTCCGGGTCATCGGCGTCAAAAACACCATCAAATTCAACCTTCGAGATAAGCGGATCAGCAATAACAATTTTCACTTTGTTATACCGGTTGAATTCCCGCGCGATTGCTTCAAGCGGAGCCGCTTCAAACACCAATCGCCTGTTGCGCCACGACATAATATCATCTGTTGCTCGCATTCGAACTGGCGCAATTGTGCCGCTTAAACCAACGGCGGCTTCTTGGCCCTTTGTAAGATACAGCTTTGCCTGATGTTTTTTTGCAGACCCGATTTTATCAAAATCCTGCATACTTTCAGAATCTATAGTCTGCGCTGATGCGGTTTCACCAATAGGCGAAACTGCAACCCTGCCTTCCACAACCGCAACATCTGTTTGGTCGTGCCGCCTGTATACATTAAAAGTAGTGCCAACTGCTTCTGCGATCGCACCACCCGCATAAACCCTGAAAGGCCTAGTTGGGTCATGTGTAACCTTGAACAGAGCCTCGCCTTCAATCAGCTGTATAGCACGTTCATTATCCTTATAAAGAACAGCAACTTTTGAGTTTGTATTCAGATAGATTACCGAACCATCGATGAGAGAGACACTGCGCTGCTCACCTACCACCGTGCTATAGGCAACTTCCTGCTCTGCTATATCCGGTGCTGTTTGCCAAAACGTGGTGGCCGACACAGCAACAAATAACAAAGTTGCTGCAATAAGCGCCAAGGGTTTCCATACCTTGCTAAAAGAACGCACCGGCACTGCATCCTTATGATCAAAAATCTGTTCCTCTGCGCTTTTACGGAACAGCGGTACGACACTGGGTGCTTTCTCGGCAAGAAGCAGATCAATAGGTAATCGCTCTGATGTTTCAATATCTGCAAGCGCGTGAAAAGTGGTTGCCGCAAATAGGAACTCGCGCACATTTTCAGGGGAAGCCTGAAGCCAATCAGCCAGTTCTTTTTGCTCCGGCACACCAAGCGGTGCGCCATCAAGCCGCACAACCCAGTCGCTTGCTTCTTCAATTATAGCTCGCTGTTTTGTGGATATTTTGCTCATTGGTTTTTCTCCACCCAGCGAATTCGGCATTCGGTTAACGCGCGTGTCAGATATTTATGGACGGTATGGGGTGAAATCTCAAGCCGTTCGGCAATTTCAGCATGACTAAGGCCATCTCGTTTACGGAGCATTACTACTTCTCTATATAGCGGGGGGAGTTCGGCAAATATATCTTCTAGGTTTTTGAGTTCCTGCTTTATGTAAACAGTATGCGCAAATGCACCCTTGTCACCTTCTTCATTGGTCTCAGCGATATCCTCAATCGCCACTTCTTTTGGCGCCTGAGCCTTTTTAAGGAACATTTCACCAACCAGATTAGACGCTATGCGAAACAGATACGCTTCAGGGTGCCGCACCAGTTCAGGCTTTTCAATACGAATAAGGCGCAAATAAGCCTCTTGCATCAAGTCCTGCGCTTCATCATGGCTGGATAGTTTAGACATGAGAAACCGGTGAAGCCGCGGTGCATAGGCTTTCCATACCGGCCAGTGTGGGTGCATTTTCTGGCTTATGTTCCGCGTTTTTGACACGTCTTCCTGCTCCGGCCTCAACTGTTATAGCAAACTCATAACATCCTTCTTAGTGAAAGAGCGGTCCCTTGGCCTAACTTGGGTACTTTTTTGATCAATAAGTTTTCCGCGCCCAGTCTCGCTAGTCGCCATCCAAAAATTATTATAGGCTTTTTGTACCCATTTTTCCATCACCGCCTGCTCTTTCATCCTAAGGCGCATAAGGAAGCGCCAGAACATATTAGGAGAGGAAGAAAATGAAGAAGCTTAGAAAATTTAGCGCGGTGAGTTTGGCCGCTATATCTATTGCGCTGGGGGCAGCATCTGTACAGGCTGTACAAACAAAACAGTCAATCCCGCTTAACATGCAGCAACAACCCCTCATGACAGCGCTGCAAAACCTATCCAGTGAATATGGCATACAAATCGCTTCATTTTCTGAGGATGTCGCCGGAAAAACCGTTGGCACCCTGTCTGGTAACTACACGCTGACCAGCGCCCTTTCAGCTGTTCTTAAAGACAGCGGCCTACGGTATATTCAGGTTGATGACCGCACCATTGCTGTTGGTACACTAGCGCGCCTCACTGACCAATATTCAAGTTCCTCTATCCAGACAATCGCCTTTAACACTGCTGCTGATTATGAAGAAGGCCTTGCCGTTTCTGATGATGATGAGAGTATGGACACGGTTACCAATAGCCATATCCAGTTTGAAGAAATTATGGTTACAGCCACACGGCGGTCCACGGGTGTTCAAACAACAGCCTTAACCATCAGCGCCTTTGGCGGTGAGGAACTTGAAAAAAAAGGGTATAATAGTATCAGCCAGTTTATTGATACTGTACCGGGTGTAACAGCTACAACTGAAGGCCCCAATAGAAACCGGGTCATTATCCGCAACATTGCAACATCCACACAGGAAAGTGGTAGTTCAACCATTGCGACCTATTTTGACGACTTTGCACTTAGTGCCGTATCCGGTGGTGCCGCGGAAATACGCCTTGTTGATATGGAGCGCGTAGAAGTACTGAAAGGCCCACAAGGCACCCTTTTTGGCAGAAGTGCCATGGGCGGTATTGTTCGCTATATTTCTAACAAGCCCGACCCAAAGGAGTTTGCGGCCGGATTTGATATGTATCTCTCTGATGTAAATGACGGCGGCGAAAACTACGGTGGCCATGGTTATGTTAACGTGCCTTTGTCTGACAAAATGGCACTTCGCGCGGTTGGTTACTATTACGACAATGCCGGTTTCATTGATAATGTGGAATTAGGGAATAAGGATGCCAACGATGAGGAAACATACGGTGGTCGCCTTGCGTTCCACTGGGACATTACAGACAAGTTTTCCACAGATCTAACATATCTTTATCAAAAAATTGATGCCGGCGCGAGTTTTGTAACCACAACACGAGACCCCGGTGACCTGAGCATAGCAGGTGATGAAGGGCCTGATATTCCCTTTGATGTAGAAGCCCGCACAGGTATTGGCGGTATTGACCGCAGACACACTGACTCTCAGGAATTTTTAAATCTGAAGCTGGAATATGATTTTGATGCCTTTATCACAACATTACTCGCAACCAGAAATACCCTAAAAACAGGCTTCGCCTTTGACCAAAGAGAATTTGTTGATATTCGGTCTGGGTGCGTATGTGATTATCTTGACCCAGATTCCGGCAGAGTATCTGGTGACGCACAAACAGACATTCTGGAACTGCGCCTAGTTTCGTCAAATGACACAAAAATAAACTGGATTTTAGGTGCTTACTATGAAGACAGTGACACCTTGGCAAACCAGCTCATAACCTATTATGGCCCGACCCAGTATCTATATGGTTTTATTCCTATTCTGGACGGCGAAGAAACAATTGACTATACAGCCACCGCCCACAGCAATGAAAAAGCTGTGTATGCCGAAGTAGGCATGGACCTAACAGCCAAAACCAGTTTCAAGGTTGGCTATCGTCGGTCCCACATTAAATATGACACCATTGATCTCAAGCAAGAAGGCAGCTTTGTTGTTCTTACGGGCGCAGATGCGCTTCTGGGCATTCCCTTTGAAACAAAAGAAAATGTAAACACTTATAAGTTCAGCCTTGAGCACCAAATAAACGACGATATTTTTGCCTATGCACTGGCTACATCGGGGTACCGTCGTGGTGGCTTTAACAAACCTACAATTATTAGCCCTTTTTCAACCTATAACTCAGATAGCCTGTGGAATTATGAATTGGGCCTGAAAACCAAATGGTTTGATGGACGGCTGGTTGCAAACCTGTCTGCTTACTTGATTGAATATACCGATATCCAGCTTGTAGTTCAGGACCCGGTAACATTTGCACGGTCCACCCAAAATGCCGGAAAAGCTGAAATTCCGGGTATTGAACTGAGCCTCGCATATCAAGTAAATAACTATCTGGATATTGCCTTTAATGGTTCCCTAAGCGACCCGAAATTGAAAGAAGATGTGCCCGGCGGGGTCACAGGTAAAAAAGGCGACCGGCTACCCGGTTCCGCAAAAGAGAACTTCTCAGTGTCTTTAAACTGGGAAAGCCCCATCTTCAGCCAGCATACTCTCTTTAGTAACCTTACCTACAAATATACTGGCGAGCGTTATAACGACTTTAACCTCGACCTTGACATAGCACTGCCTTCTTATGATCTGGTTGATTTCCAGATAGGCCTGCGCAGTGATGAGGGGTACAGTGTATCTCTGTTTGCTCACAATCTGTTTGATGAGGCCTATATTGGTTATATTGACCGTCAGGGTACAAGCTTTGAATCTGCCTCAACAAACACACCAAGAACTATTGGCCTGCGGTTGAAATACGACTTCTAAATATTGCCGCTGTCTGACGAAGGAAATTGCTTGCCCCAAACAGGCAATTTCCTTTTTCTTCAATACACAAGGGGGAACATAGTGATGATGAATAGATTTATAAAATATCCTGTGGTGATTGCCGCACTCTTATTGCCTAATATGACACAGGCCCTTAGCGCCGCAGAAGCCTTTGCAGACACACCCGAAAACCACAATATTGTAGAGCAAAGCTATGCTGCCTATCAGCGCATTAGCAAAGAACACGGCAAATTTATCGATGTGAACGGCATTCAGATGCACTATCTGGAGTGGGGCGACGAAACCGGCATTCCGCTTATTTGGTCACATGGGTATACAAGCAGCGGGTATGAGCTTGCAGGCGTTGCAGAGGGACTCGTTAAAGCTGGCTATCATGTGTATGCCATCACATACCGGGGGCACGGCCAAACGCAGGTACGTGACTATAATTTCTCACTCGACACTATCGCAGATGATATTGCCGCGATGATGGATAAGCTTGGCATTGACAAAGCTGTCATTGGCGGACTGTCGCTTGGCGGCGGCGTTACAACGGCATTTTATGACCATTACCCTGAGCGCGCGCTTGCAATTGTTTTGGAAGACGGCGGCGCCGATGCTGTACAGGCACGCTCAGAAAAAATGTACCCTATTATGAAAAAGCTTATAGATGACAACCCGGCACCGCCTGAACCTGTTTTCGACACACGGTTTAGCGCCTTTCAGTATGTTGCTAATATATATGTACCCGGGTGGGGCGGTAAAATACCTGAAGGCATAGCGCCAGCTTTTCATAGCTGGATCATGAAAAATGATGCCGGCAAATTTGTGCCGCACTATAAGGATGCCAAGCTTTTAGACTTTACAAACCCTGCCGCAAATGATCCCAGTGCAGGCTATAAATTACCGCTTCTTGCTCAGTCGTGGCGCCGGGTAAATCCTTTCATTACATACCGTAATCTCAGCGTTCCCATGGTTATCATTAACCCAACAGGCGATATGTTTGACCCTTCAGATGATTTTGAAGCACTGCGCGCGCAGCACCCTAGCCTTATCACCGTGATTGATTATCCCGATACCCCTCATGCAGCGCACCCTATGCGGCCAAACTGGTTCATTCGGGATTTAACAGCGCTCAAACAGAAATTTATAAAATAATACCACGCAGCATTTAAGGAAGGACCATACAAAAATGTCCAGGAACACGGGCAATCAGCCCACTTCATTTTATAAAAGCTTATTAGTCTTCGGGCTTCTTGCTGGTTTGGCTTCAGGCCCTATGGCCCTTGCTGCGCCAGAGGCTCAAGAAAGGGGGCCCCAAGCCGCTTTTTCCCTTGATGAAATGGCCGCCGGCGCAGCGGCTAAATTAGCCTGCTCTGGTGTTTTTGTTATGGGGCGCACGGAAGCAGATGTCATTGCCCGCGACCTGAGGCCTTTTGAATACCCCCTTTTAACCAAAACAGAATTCGAATTTGATAAAGACCTGAAAACGGCCAGTGCAATTTCAGGGACCGCTAAACGAACTGCTTTATACCGGCCCGGCCTAGGCTGTACATTAATGGTTGATACAGACAGGGATACCCTTCTAGCCCAATCAGCTGACATTGAAGTAAAGCCTGTGCACTATACAAATGAACCTTGGCCCGCAGGCGACCAGGTTGTGATCAGCCAAAAAGACCCAGCTATTGACTGGGTACAGCTCGATCAGGCAGTATCTGATGCGTTTACAGATACAACAGAAGGCCAAACGCTGGATACCCGCGCCGTTCTGGTTGTGTATGACGGCAAGATTGTTGCTGAAAAATATGCTGATGGCTTTGACAGCAACAGTCGGTTTCTTGCATGGTCAGCCAGTAAAAGTGTTACGAGCGCCCTTATTGGTACCATGGTAACAGACGGGCAGCTAGCGCTTGATGCCCCCGCCCCGGTTGCAACATGGTCAAACCCAGATGACCCAAGGCATGCCATTACCCTGCATCATTTACTGAATATGGCAAGCGGCCTCGAGTTTTCTGAGCCATATACACTGGGCCACGACAGCACCACCATGCTTTTTAATAAAGCTGACATGGGTGGCTATGCCGCAGACAAGCCGCTTGAGCACGCGCCAAATACAAAATGGTACTATTCCTCTGGCACAACAAACCTGCTTGCAAAAATTCTATCTGAAAAAGCGGGTGGCTCTGTAAAGGCGCTTTACGATTATTCTTGGGAGCAGTTTTTTGGCCCAGTGGGCATGCACAGTGCCATTTTTGAGCCAGATGTGAGCGGTAGTTATGTTGGGAGCTCCTATTTCTATGCCACAGCAAGGGATTGGGCGCGCTTTGGCCTGCTTTACCTGAATGAGGGCCGTGTGGGTGGCCAGCAAATTCTATCAAAAGAATGGGTGGAAGCTACTAAAACACCAACACCCCTCGCGCCGCGCCATCAGTACGGCATGCAGTTCTGGAACAATGGCGGTACGCCCATGCCGGCAGAAGGCAGAATGTTCCCTGACCTTCCCGCCGATACCTTTATGGCTCTGGGTCATAATACACAGAGCATTGCCATGATACCGTCCAGAAAAGCTGTCATTATCCGGTTTGGCTGGACAACAGGAAAAGAACCATATGGGATGAACTCTCGCTTTGCAGCCATTTTGAAAGCACTACCAGCTGCAAGCAACGCAGAGTAAAGCGCGGCAGAATAAACAACCGCTAAAACAGGTAGGGCAAGCCCTATATCAACCACACTATAATCTACATTATAGTGTGGTGATCCCTGCGATATATAAGGCAGGCGCTGCGATAATATTAGAAAAGTGGTGCCCCCGGTCGGCACCCTGAATTTCTTATATATCAATGAGTTACACTATACCATGGCACAATCTTGGCACACAGGATTTTTGAAATTATCTTTATATTTCAATACGTTAATTTATTCGCAGCTTTTTCTATTTTTAAAACCTTGATACAAACTGTGACTTAAGAACTATTTACAGAAGTATAATTAACGTTCGATTCTTAAATGACGGCACCAAATATCTAGCTTTACTTATTGCTAAAGTTGAATTTACTCTCTTATCCAATATTTTACTTAACGATGGGGGAGAGTAGAATTGGTTAGAATTCAGTCCGAAGAAGAAGCATTCAGACTTCTCGATGAAATATTATCCGGCAAACGTGATAAGCTGCCATCAGTATCAGAACTCAAAATAGATGATTGGGCCACATCGCGTATATATATGCCGAAAGTTCCAATAGATGGCTCTCTTAATGCACCTATGATGGCTGCATGCGTAGAATATCAGCAAGCAATATACAGAATTGTTGCAGACGCCAAGTATAACACAAAAGACTTAAGGTATCTTCACACTCGCGAAAAAGCAGCCTTTCAAGTCACTTTTGCAGTAGGGGCTGGAAGCACAAGCATAAGAGATAATCTAAATGAGCTAATTAATAATTTAGGATCTGAGGTAATTAAGAATATGGACTCTGAAGATATTCTCATTCTCATCCTTGGTGTTGCCCTTATTTTTGGAGGGTACAGTGCCTTTAAGCTATGGTTAACATGTAAAAGCGATATACAAAAAGAGACCTTAAAAGATAATCAAGCTGTCAAACAACTTGAAACTTTCACTCGACTCTCAGAGCAAGAGACTAAAAGAGCTGAAATACTGGATCGTGCACTCCAAAAATCACGTGTGTTAAGAGATACTAATGAAGAGGCCGAACGTGTTCGTGATGAATACCTAAAGGCTATTGAAGCCACAGAAGATACTGAAATTCAAGGCACCATGATTTCCAAATCCCAAGCGCACACCTTGCGTAACCCAACAAAGCGCACAGCTGAAAAATATATGATGACAGATGTCTTTAGGGTTTTAGTGCTAGACACGTCAGATCCAGATACTACTAGCGTGAAGATCGAAAGTGTAAAAACCGGTCAAAAAATTTCAGCCTCCTTTGAAGATGGCATTCTAGAACAGAATGGCCTAGATTTACTCACATACGCAGCAGCCCACAGGAAAACTGTTTGGATTAAATTACAGATTCGTGCTCTAGATGGAAAAATTCAAAAAGCTGGTATAGGTGAAGTCCGCAGACCTGATTATTCAGAGGATGAATAACTCATAAATACGAGACATAAGTACTTAAGCAATGCTCAAAAGCGTTTAGAAAAGACCATATATATTTTGATACAATTTTCCGGCAACAATCGGAGAAATTACTATGAAAACTGAAACTCAAAAAATTTCTTACTATGCAATCCTAGAGAAAGGCGAGACCGGCCTAGGAGTTATTTTCCCCGATGTACCTGGATGCATATCTTATGGCGATGATATAGAGGATGCAAAAATAATGGGTACAGAAGCGTTATCTTTGCATTTTGACGACTTTGATAGCGCAACGGATATCTTGCCGCCTAAGCTTTGGAATGGCTCCATAGAAACCATACCCAATGAATTTTCTAATATCAACATTGCCGATATAGTTCTTATTTCAATTCAACTGCCATGAGGGCACAATCTTGGCACACTTAGCTTTTACAACACGCATAGCGAAGGCACCAACCCCTACAAACCCCACATATATGGAATATGTAATTATTTATACAAAAATATTAGAATTTAATTCTAAAAAATAGCCATTTATTAGCAATGGTGCCCCCGGTCGGACTCGAACCGACACTCCCGAAGGAACCGGATTTTGAATCCGGCGCGTCTACCAGTTCCACCACAGGGGCACTGCAAGGAATTGCTTGGTAAAGTGGGCGGCATAATAGCTTCAATTACGGGAAGGTCAAGCGTGGAAACACAGCTTATGTGTGCTTTAAAGTCCTTCATTGTGCCGGAGCAGCGCTTTTGATATGCCTTCATGCATAAGGGAGCCCTGTATGCTGAAAAAATTATACAACTGGATGATAGAAAAAGCCCAAAGCAAAGCGAGCGAGCGCTGGCTGGCCGCTGTCTCTTTTGCAGAATCAAGCTTTTTTCCTATTCCGATTGACCTTATGCTCATCCCGATGATTTTGGCGAACAGGCTGAAAGCATGGCGGCTGGCTACTATCACCCTTATTGCCTCAGTGCTGGGCGGCATGGCAGGTTATATGATTGGTGCCGTGTTTTTTGAGACAATTGGTCTGCCGATTCTTGATCTCTATGGCTATGCGGACAAGTTTGACGAATACCGGCAGTATTACAATGAATATGGCATTCTGATTGTACTAATTGCGGGCTTCACGCCGCTCCCATTCAAGGTAGTAACAATCGCAAGCGGTGTTATTGGCATGAACCCGCTGGTTTTTTTCCTAACTTCTGTGCCCGCACGCGGGGCGCGCTTTTTTCTGGTTGCGGCGCTCTTGTGGAAATACGGCGAACCGATCAGAAGCTTTATTGAAAAACGCTTGGGGCTGGTGTTAACTGCTTTTACAGTCCTTGGCATTGCCGGTTTTTTAGCACTTAAATTTGTTGGGTAATGATGCTGCAAAAATTGAAAAACTTTACTCTGAATGACCCCGTTTTGTTTGCGGGGCTCATTGCCGCTCTTGTTCTGGGCGCGGCCTTTACGTTCCAGTTATTTGGGTATCCACCATGCGAGCTATGCTGGTGGCAGCGTTACCCTTACATGGCAATTATGGGGGTTTCCATTGTTGGCACGGCTGTTCGTGCGCTACCACGCCGGGTCTTACTAGTGGTACTTGCTCTACTGTTCCTGACAGATGCAGGCATTGCCGGGTTTCATGCTGGCGTAGAACAACGCTGGTGGGAAGGGCTTTCCACCTGCTCAGGCTATGTTGACATAACCGATAATATTGATGATGCCCTTAAATCTATTATGAACGCGCCCTTGGTGCGGTGCGACGATGTGGCATGGTCCTTGTTTGGCATTTCCATGGCAGGCTATAATCTGTTTATTGCCGCTTTCATGGCATTTTTTTGCATCTTCAGGCTAAAAGCAGTAAAGTAAAGCAATGGAAAAACATACGCCTCTAACAACCAAACAAAAACCCGCCCGTCCTTTGCCCGGTGACCGCCCAAGTGCGGCTGAAACAAACCGGATGATACGCGTGGATCATGCTGGCGAGTTTGGTGCAGTGCGCATCTACGCGGGCCAACGCGCCGTTATAGGTGAGCGACACAGTAAATCTGCGCTGTTAAAACATATGCACGAACAGGAGCAGGAACATCTGGCTCGGTTCGATAAATTCATTACAGAACGCGGAGTTCGCCCCACCCTGCTTGCGCCTTTCTGGAATATTGCAGGTTTTGCCCTTGGGGCAGGCACAGCTTTGATGGGTGAAAAAGCCGCCATGGCCTGCACGCAAGCCATAGAAGAAGTGATCGACGAGCACTATCAGGAACAATTAGATGCCTTAAACGGTGCAGACCCGGAACTTGAAAGCATGATTGAAAAATTTCAAGCCGAAGAAGTAGAGCACAAACGTATCGCGGAAGAGCACGGCGCAGAACAGGCCCCCGGATACCCAGTTTTATCCGGCCTTATAAAAGCAGGCTGCAAAACAGCTATCTGGTTTTCAAAGCGGCTTTAAAAAGCAGAGCAACCCACCCCAGGCTGCCCTGTAATTTACTATTTGGCTATACTTTTACCGAAAATAAAGAGCCATCTTCACCAATAAGACCTGCTTCCTGCAGCGCGGCAGAGAGTTCTTGCTCTTCCTCATCACTTAAATTGGTTAGATCATAATTTTCAATGATTGATTGTAATTTTTGCAGCCCTTCCTTATCGAGTTTCTCGATACCGCCTTCTGGTGGCGGCGCGGGCTTATCTGCTGGCGGTTCAATACCTGCTTGCTTGCCCAATTCACGGGCGTCAATGCCATACTGCTCCAGTTCTGTAGCCAGTTCTTTTCCGGGTTTTATGCCCGCCTCTTTAAAGGCGTTGACAATTGTCTGCGCATCTTCTTCGGTCAGATTCTCTGTATTATAGGCCGAGAGCGTTTCTGCTATCAGGGTTTTCTGATTATCACTTAACGGGGCGCTTGACGGTCTACCACCGCCAAAGCCCTGAATAGAGGAAATATCCATTGTTTTCTCCCATCATTGTCGGCACCCGAAGGTGGTACGATGGAAAACGGAAAACCCTTTTAAAAACTCTTAACTTCTATCCAGTTCAGCATCCCAATATAAATAATCCCGCCAACTTTCGTGAAGATAGTTCGGCGGGAATAAGCGGCCATTGGCATTCAGTTCGTGATTAGTTGGCCTATAAGGCCAACGCCTTGGATGCATGCCCGCTTCTTTAGGCGTGCGGCCGCCCTTGCGCATATTACACGGTGCACAAGCTGCTGAAATATTACTCCAGCACGTGCGCCCACCTTGCGACCGCGGGATAATATGGTCAAAGGTTAGATCTTCCGCTGACCCACAAAACACACATGAAAACCTGTCCCGCAAAAACAGGTTGAACCGTGTAAAGGCAGGATATTCTGGCTGTTTAATATAGTCTTTAAGGGCAATAACGCTAGGCAGACGCATCGACATGGAAGGCGACCTAACTTCAGTATCATATTCAGAAACAATGCTAACACGGTCTAAAAACACAGCTTTAAGGGCTGTCTGCCAATGCCATAAGCTTAGTGGAAAATAACTAAGCGGCCGATAATCGGCATTCAGAACAAGAGCCGGGGTTGCCTCCGGCGATGGCTGGTGGGGTGTGAAATTAACACCCATAGAAACGTCCCCCGTCATCTACGGCAAGACCAGCATCTGGTACCGGCCCCACCTCTGTGGCCTAACTCGATACATACAGAATCAAGATACAGTGTTACGCTGTTATGACAAGGGATTATATTGTGTTATTATTTTTAAATAAATATTTTTCTATGTCCCAATACCCCGTGTAATTTTAGGAAATAGGGGCGTGGCCATAACAAGCTTGTTTCCAATTCACCTTGGTTTACTTATGATAGCTGTATGTACAGAGCCGTATCTGAAAAAACACCCGTTATCAGCCGCTTTGCCCCAAGCCCGACAGGCTTGTTGCATATGGGTCATGCCTATTCGGCAATCCTCGCATACCGAGCTACCACAGAATACGCTGGCCGGTTTATCCTGCGGATAGAAGACATTGATACAAACCGCTGTAAACCAGAGTTTATCGATGCCATATATGAAGACTTAACATGGCTTGGCCTTCAGTGGGAACAACCTGTCAGGCTTCAGTCTGAACATTTTACAGACTATCAAGCAGCGCTGGACGTTCTGAAAGAAAAAAAGGCTGTTTACCCCTGTTTTTGTACCCGATCAGAGATTATAGCCGAAATTGAGAAGGCCCAAAGCGCGCCGCACGGCCCTGACGGCCCATTGTATCCGGGGACCTGCAAGCATTTAACCCAGCCTGAGCGTGATGTGCGGATCAGATCAGGAGAAGCACATGCCTGGCGGCTTAACCTGAATACTGCGCTTTCGGTCATAGGCCCGCTGCCAGACTGGTGCGACAGAGAAAAGGGGCCTATTAAAACAACACCTTCACTTTTAGGGGATATTGTACTGGCTCGGAAAGATACGCCGACCAGTTATCACCTTTCTGTCGTCGTGGATGATGCGCACCAAAACATAAACCATATCGTACGAGGCAATGATCTCTTCCATGCTACCCACGCACATATTGTTTTACAAAAACTGCTTGGGTTGCCGACCCCAACATACCACCACCATAGTCTTCTGACTGATAAAAATGGCGAACGCTTCGCTAAAAGAAACAGGTCAGCCACACTCAAAAGCCTTCGGGAAACAGGCATGAATGCAGCTGACCTGATCGCACAAATCGGTTTATAGTTTTTAATCTTTTACAGATTTACACTGACAATCTGCACAGGTGCATTCAGAGCCGCACTCACAGACTTTTACCTTACTGTCCGTTGAACATGTGCAAGGATTGCAGCAACATTTTTTTGTATCTTCACTCATCATATTTCCTTTCATATAGATGCTGTTTTATTCTCAGCCATTTCATGCTACAATCTGTAGTAACTACAGATTCAAGAGAAAAATGAGCAAAGGTAAAAAATGCGACTTTCCATCGGCAAACTGAGCACAAAAACCGGGGTGAATATTGAAACAATTCGCTATTACGAACGCGAAAGCTTGATGCCGGCCCCCTTTCGCACAGATGGCGGCCACAGAATTTACGACGAAGCACACATGAACAGGCTCACTTTCATCCGCCGATGCCGGGATCTTGGATTTCCGATCGAGGATATTCGCAGCCTACTTGGCATGGCCGACAAAGATGAACACTGTGCAAGCCTGCGCCCGCTGGCTCAGTCGCACCTTAAGCTTGTGCAGGCTAAAATTTCAGCGCTCCATGAAATGGAAGGCGCCCTTAAAGGCATTCTGGATGGCTGCGAAGACTGTTCCGCGCCAGAATGTACTATCAGTACGGCACTTTATGGCTGCGCCGCGCGTTCATGTGCCTGCTGTGGTCGCAGTGATATAACACCTGTGACATAAAGCCACTGTTCATCGCCCCATATAACCCGTATCAGAAGATCATGATATGTGATTATATAAGAAATAGACTGGATACATATGCAGACATTTGACAGCAACGGAAACGAACTCGCCGACGGTGATAATGTTACTCTGATTAAAGACTTAAAAGTCAAAGGGACATCAACCACCCTGAAGCGGGGAACAATGGTAAAAAGCATCCGCCTAACCAATGACGAAGGCGAAGTGGAATGCCGAATTGGTAAAACAACCATTGTGCTAAAAACTCAGTTTCTGAAAAAAAGCAATTAATGCCAAACCGTCTGCCCTTAATCATGACTAAAACAACCTGAGAAAAGCCCATGAAAGTTCTTTTTACACTCGCCATACTCTCCGCCATTGCAACCCTTGTTGTGCTGATCATGGGGGTAATGACCATGGGCCGTGACAAAGGCGCTAATAAAAACCGCGGCAATAAAATGATGCGCCTCAGGGTTTTCTTCCAGTTTACCACCCTTGTCTTTTTGCTTCTCGCAGCATTAGCAGCATCAACAGGGTCGTAAACATGGTAAAGCTTGGCAGAATTTACACACGCTCAGGGGATACCGGCAAAACCGGCCTTGTTGGCGGTACGCGCATATCAAAGGCTTCAGCCCGCATCGAAGCTGTAGGCACGGTTGACGAAGCAAATGCCACCATCGGTGTTGCCCGTCTGCATACAAACGGCGATATAGATGAAATGCTGGCCCGCATCCAAAATGACATGTTTGATCTCGGCTCTGACCTTGCAAACCCCAGAGAAGATTTTTCTGAAGATGGTGGGCAGCTCAGAATCACGGCAGGCCAAGTTACGCGCCTTGAAAAAGAAATTGATTCCCTAAATAGCGAGCTTGCCCCCCTTACAAGCTTTACTCTTCCCGGTGGTAGCCCGGCAAGTGCCCATCTGCATATTGCCCGCACTGTTACAAGACGCGCCGAGCGCTGTGTCATAACTCTGTCAGAACAAGAAGCTATTAATATATATGTGATAAAATATTTGAATCGTTTATCAGACCACCTATTTGTACTGACAAGGTACCTTAATAATAAGGGAGCTGACGACATTTTATGGATACCTGGCGCCAGCCGCAAACATAAATAGCGTTAGTGCAAACCACCTTGTACACACTGCATTGACTCGGGTTTCAGCTTGGTATAACGCTGTGTACCCTTGAATTTTAAAGGTGCTAGCCGCATTTTGGCTAGCCTTCGAGAGAAAAGTTCCAGACACATTACTGGACACAACCGGGAGATAAAGCCCCATGAAGATCATGGTGCCCGTTAAGCGGGTGGTAGATTATAACGTGAAGGTACGCGTTAGATCAGATAATAGCGGCGTCGAGCTTGCGAATGTTAAGATGTCGATGAACCCCTTTGACGAAATAGCTGTAGAGGAAGCAATCCGGCTCAAGGAAGCTGGTAAAGCTGAAGAGATTATAGTTGTTTCGGTTGGACCGTCAGCGGCTCAGGAAACGATCCGTACAGGCCTTGCGATGGGTGCAGACCGGGGTATTCTGGTCGAGCATGACGGCGCGGCAGAGCCGCTTGCGATTGCTAAGCTTTTAAAAGCGATTGTTGGCGAAGAAAACCCGGATATTGTGCTTCTTGGTAAGCAGGCGATTGACGGCGATAACAGCCAGACAGGCCAGATGCTGGCAGAGCTTCTTGGCTGGCCGCAAGGCACATTTGCTTCTGAGGTTGCGCTTGCAGACAGCGGCGTGAATGTCACGCGCGAGATTGACGGCGGCCTTGAGACAGTAAAACTGAACCTGCCCGCAGTTGTAACAACTGACCTCAGGCTGAATGAGCCACGCTATGCGTCCTTACCGAACATTATGAAGGCAAAACGCAAACCGATCGACATGAAGAAACCGGAAGACTACGGTGTTGATATGGCTGCCCGCCTCACAGTGCTGAAAGTGGAAGAGCCACCGAAGCGCGAAGCCGGCATTATGGTCGACAGCGTAGAAACACTGGTCAGCAAACTTAAAGAAAAGGGAGTAATCTAATGACCGCTCTCGTTTATGTAGAACATGATAATACAGAAGTGAAAGATGCAACCTTTGCAACAGTGACCGCTGCCAAGGCCTTTGGTGATGTACATGCTATTGTTATCGGTAGTGGCTGCGCAGGTGTTGCTGACGCTGCGGCCAAGATCGACGGCGTTGGTAAAGTGCTGCTGGTGGATGCAGAAGTATATGCCCACCCTCTGGCCGAAGAACTTGCGGCTGTGGTTCTGTCTGTGGCAGGTGATTACAGCGCCATTCTGGCACCCGCCACAACAACCGGTAAAAACTTCCTGCCACGAGTGGCCGCTAGCCTCGACGTAGCGCAGATCTCTGAGATTGTGGAAGTGGTAAGTGCAGACACGTTCAAGCGCCCGATCTATGCTGGAAATGCGATTGCAACGGTGCAGTCTTCTGACAAAGTGAAGGTTATCACAGTGCGGGCAACAGCTTTTGAAAAGGCTGCGGCTGAGGGTGGTTCGGCGAGCGTCGAAACTATCGCTGCTGCTGCCACGGTTGGTGTATCCTCGTTTGTGGGGGCTGAGCTTTCTAAATCAGACCGTCCTGAACTGACATCAGCGAAGATCATTATCTCTGGTGGTCGCGGCATGGGGTCTGGTGAAAACTTCAAAATCATTGAAGCTGTTGCAGACAAACTGGGTGCGGCCGTTGGTGCATCGCGTGCAGCAGTAGACGCTGGCTTTGTACCAAACGACTATCAGGTTGGCCAGACAGGCAAGATTGTAGCGCCTGAGCTTTACATCGCAGTTGGCATCTCTGGTGCTATTCAGCACCTTGCAGGCATGAAAGATAGCAAGATCATCGTCGCGATCAACAAAGACGAAGAGGCACCTATCTTCCAGGTTGCTGATTACGGCCTTGTTGCTGACCTTTTTGATGCAGTACCTGCACTCGAAAAAGCTCTGTAAGTCTACCAAATAAAAAAGGGCATCGCTTATGGTGCCCTTTTTTTCTATACTGGCTAACAAAGTAAAAAAACGCGGACAAAAAGCCTTCATAAAAATATAAATTTAAAACGTCCCAAGGGTAAAAAATGGTTGAAACAGTAGGTATAATTGGCGCAGGCCAAATGGGTAACGGGATTGCACATGTCTGTTCAATCTCTGGATTAAAAGTTGTTTTAAGCGACATTTCAATCGAACGTTGCCAAGCGGCTATCGACATCATGAAAGGCAACATGATGCGCCAAGTTAGCAAAAACAAGCTGTCTGAAGCTGATATGAATGCCGCTATTGCGCGTATTACCCTTGCTGATAACCTGAAGGCACACAGTAAATGCGATCTGGTGATTGAGGCCGCAACAGAAAACGAGCAGGTTAAAACCTCCATTTTCAAAGAGCTTTGCCAGCACCTGAAACCAAACGCGATGGTCGCTTCTAACACGTCCTCTATTTCCATCACCCGATTAGCCGCAAGCACAGACCGGCCAGAAAAGTTCATGGGTGTTCATTTTATGAACCCTGTACCACTGATGAAACTGGTCGAGCTGATCCGCGGGATCGCAACGTCAGATGAAACATACGAACGCTTTAACACCTTCACAAAAAAACTGGGTAAAGAGACAGCACTTTCTGAAGATTTTCCTGCCTTTATTGTTAACCGGATTTTGATGCCCATGATTAATGAAGGCATCTATACCCTTTATGAAGGCGTTGGCTCTGTTGACTGTATCGATAAAGCAATGCGGCTTGGGGCAAATCACCCCATGGGCCCACTTCAACTGGCGGATTTCATCGGCCTTGATACATGCCTCTCCATTATGCAAGTTCTATACGAAGGGCTTGCGGACAGCAAGTATCGCCCGTGTCCGCTTTTGGTGAAATATGTGGAAGCCGGATGGCTTGGCCGTAAAACCGGTCGTGGTTTCTATGACTACCGCGGCGAAGGCGACCCGGTACCAACACGCTAGCACAACGCGCATTTATCCAAAGTAAAAGGCCCCACTTGGGGCCTTTATTATTTATATATACAGATTGAAAAATTTCAGGCTTATAAACCCTGCTCTTTTGTCAGTGCCAATTTATATTCGGCAATATTAGCATTGAGCATTTTCATAAGCTCTTTATTTTCTTTCAGGACGGGGCTGGCAATCGCAAGTTTGAGGGCAGACTCTGCTTGTTTAATTGCTTCCTTATAAGCACCTTCACGCGCCAATGCTTCACCGTAATCAGCGGTTATTGTCACAGAGTTTGGTGCTTGCTTATGAGCTTGCTCCAATGCGCGCCGGGCATTCGAGTGCTGCCCAAGCTCAAGGTATGTACGGCCAAGCATATCCAGCAACTCAGCGTTATTCTCATAGCGCTGAGTTAGAAATTCAAGGTCTTCTAGCGCATTATTAAACTGCCCAAGCTGCATATTGGCCGAAGCCCTATTCTTAAAAGCTGATGTATAGTCTGCGTTCAGCTTGATCACCCGGTTAAAAGCTTCGACAGCTTTTGCAGGGTCCCCAGCCCTAAGAGCCGCGACACCTTCAATATTACTGGCAAGCGCACTGTCTGGCATAATATCCCGCAACTGCGCCGCAGTTTGTATTGCGCCGTCATAGTCGCCTTGTTCCAGCTCCATTCTGGCAACAGCTTCATACTGAATTTCCAGCGGTATTACACCCTTTGGCAAGGCCGCCATTTTTGCAAACGCCTCATCAATATTACCGGCCTCATAATCAGCAAGAGCTTCATTAAATTTCAAGTTGGCCAGTAATTTTTCGTAACGGTCAGGCTCGTTTTCTTTCAGGGCCTCAGGTAGCTTTTTCGCCGCTTCTTCAAAATATTTCTGGGCCTCTGCCGGTTTTCCGATGGCGTTTGCCACAACACCCGCCTGAGCAAATCCGGAGCCGTCTTTTTCGCCTTCCTGCAACAAGGGGGACAAAAGCGCCAATGCCATTTCAGGGAAGCCAACATGGCGAAGGCTATCCGCAGCCATAATTCTGATCATGCGGTCATTCGGGCGCGATTTCAGATATATTTGCAAATAATCAGCAGCATAACCATACTTCTTAAGGCTGTACTCCACCATACCATACAGTTTTGCCGCAGATGGATTAGTCCGCAGTAAATTACCTGCCCTTAAAAGGGTTTCTTCTGCCCCTGCCCAATCACCTTTTTCTGCCTGAAAATAGGCGATGTAAAATTTGACCATTGAATTATTTGGCGCAATAAGGGCGACCTTATCCAGCAGTTCTTGGGCATCTTTATTCCTACCTGCATCCAGATAGGCACCGATCAGCTCTATCTTCGAGTATGTATATTCGTCGTCAATCTCGAGTGACTTCTCAAAATGCTCAACCGAATCATCAATCTCCCCCTCTAGGCGGGAAACATTGCCAAGGACAAAATCAGGGATAGGTGTATCAGGATTCTTTGACAAGGCTTCTTTAGCTTCTGCTCTGGCCTTTTCAAGGTTGCGCTCATTAAACTCGAGCAAGGCAAGTGCTGTATTCACCCGAAAACTGTCTGGCGCAATCTCCGCCGCAAAACCGTAAAACCGACGAGCATCATCTGGCTTATGTTCAGCAAAAGCGATCTGCCCTTGCATTAACAAAGCGTCCAGCGCATCAGGCCCCGTCATGGCAACAATCTGAAGTTCTTCTTTTGCGTCTTTAAGCCGGCCTTGAAGTAAATAAGAAGAGGCCATTTTTGTTGCGGTAAAACTACGCAGACCCCCTACGCTACGTGCCTTTTCAACGGCTACCTGAGCCCCGGCACCATTCAGAGCAGCAATATATATATCTGCAAGAACCAGGAAATCATCAACGCCCGCCATTTGAAGCTGTTCTCTTGCCCGAATGACTTTAACAGCTTTAGCCTGCTTACCTGCTTCAACAAGCTTTACCAAGGCCGCTTTGTCGTAAGATTCCAAATCCCCCAGCGAATCATCAGAGGAATTATTACCGCCGCAAGATGCCAAAAAAAAGCATAATGGAATTAAAAACCACTTACTGGTCAACTGCACTGCGCCACCTTGCCTATTGAAATAAAATATTTATACTTATTGTACTTAAGCCAAAAATGCTGACTAAAATGATCTATATATTTTACTTTAGACTATGAATATATAAATTTAAATAAATTTTATAGAACTTCTCTATTTTTTGGTGTATTACTTTAAAAAATTTATTGCTTTTATGTAAAGGGCATAGTGATGAAGAAATATTTAGCGCCTGTACTTAAGTTTGCTGCCGCAGCATCTTTAGCTGTAGCTTTTGTGTCTAACTCAGCTTCTGCTGGTTATATAATTGGCCATATCAATGCAGAAGAGTCTCTGAGTGACACTGTTGAGCTTGGCACAGAATTGACACTGAATGCCTGTGGTTCAGGTCTGGCAACCAGCCTCAACCTCGACGCGGTTAGCTACGACAGCTACTACGATGTTTGTGGCGGTATCAATAACCTTGCTAACTTCACATTTAACTGGACTGTATATTTTGACAGTAACAACAATGGCACTCTTGACAACATAGAACGGTATGTTCTGCCCAAGATTGTTTATACTGTCGCAGGTGTTGCCATTTCCACAGTAGAAACAGGCATAAGCAACTATATCTCTACAGTTGGTACATATTTTGTGGGCCTGAACGTGACTGTGAACCCTGATTCTACAGAATTGTTCCTGTATGATGGCAATAGTGGTTTCATTGAAGGCGGCGCGAACTATAACTCAGATTCAACTCCTGATCTGTTCTCACTGACAGTAACCCCTTCTTCTGTTCCAGAACCTGCTGCAGCCTTCCTGCTGTTACCTGGCTTGATATTCATGGCGCGCCGGCAACAGCGCCGCCGTGCAACCGCCCGCAGTGCAGCATAAATAGCATAACGTGCTTTGAATATTTAAAGCCCCGCTTTACGCGGGGCTTTTTATTTGGCTAGATGACATTAACTTTTATAAAATTGCTTTTCTATTTTGTTTTCCGGCACAGGGAAAATAGCTGTTGCAGCTCCAAACAGCCTCAAAAGTTGCTCTCCATATGCAGGCTCTAGTGCCAACACTTTTGTAAGCGCATCAGCAACTGCACACGATGTAGCCCTAATCACTATATTCTGATTACCCCACTCTTCGGGGCTCACCACAAGCCCTTGCTGCAAATCAACAAGTTTACTCATACCAAAATACGGCCCAAATCCGGCTATTGCACTGTCTATAAGCGGAATTGGTATAATAGCTGGTTCTATATCAGAGCACAGCCCCGCCAACTGGGGCGATGATGACTGTGCAAATTCAATCCGCCATTCACTACCGCCATACGCCTTGATACAGCCCCCTATATCTACAAGGCCAGCACCAACGCCTGATTCCATCAATGATCTTACCATTACATCCGCTGCATACCCTTTTATGAAGCCTCCAAAAGAAAGAGAGAGTCGCTTACGCAGTAAAACATGGCCTGCACGAGAGAGGTCTATATCTGTCCAGTGCGCGTTGCCGCATGTACTGGCCGCAGCAACGTCAAATATACCATCTGTATGGTAGGCAATATCGTTAGCAAGCAACAACATGGCTCTCAAGTCCGCCGATACAGGGATATAACGCCCAAAGCCACTAGAGCATAAAGCCATAAGCTCACTATTTGCACTGTCTCGTGAGATAATTGCCTCTAGGGAAGATGCCGCCTCAAATGCGGTTCTAACGGCCCTATCAAGGCATTCTCGTGATTTACCAACAACAACCACTTGGGCAATACGCCCCAAAAGTGCCTACTTTTTTGTTACTTGAATGCAATTACAAGCCATCAATATCCCCTTATGTGAATCGTCTTTCAATGACTTTATTAATAATGATTATTAATATCAATTAATTTATCAAAAAACATTGTTCTCACGGTTAGAAGGAATCACTCGATAGATGGTTGCTGTGACGGTAAGCTATTCATGGTTCGTATAATGGGGGCCTATTATGGCAAATAAAACACTCGTAATCGGTAACAAAAACTATTCCAGTTGGTCGCTCAGAGGCTGGCTAGCGCTGCGCCACAGCGGCCTTGAATTTAAAGAGATTAAGCTGCAACTGGACACCCCGTCCTTTCACCGCGAAATCAAGAAGTATAACCCTGCCGGTAAAGTACCAACACTGCTGGATGGTAACATCCGGGTATGGGATTCTATTGCAATCATAGATTACTGCGCGGTTGTCGCACCAGATAAATTCTGGTGGCCAAAAGATATGAAAAGCTTGGCGCTTGCCCGCAGTATCACCGCCGAAATGCACAGCGGCTTTCCGCATGTACGAAACCACTTGCCTATGAATATGCGCCTGAATTGGCATGGTACATTTGGTGATAAAGTTCAGGCAGACATTGACCGCATTGATGCCATTTGGTCTGAATGTCGAGCCGCATCACATACAAAAGGAGATTTCCTTTTTGGCGGCTTTTCTGCAGCAGATATGATGTATGCTCCGGTTGTTAGCCGGTTTCTTACCTATAATGTACAGCTTGGCACTACGGCAAAAGCCTATGTAGATGCTGTACGACAGCATCCCTACATGAAGGAATGGTACAGTGAAGCTGCACAAGAAAAAGACATTGTACCGATGGATGAAATCGACCCGGGCGCTAAGCAGCTAGGCTAAGCCCCGCTGCCTAGCTAACCGCTTCTTTTAACGCCGAGAATAGCTCTAGTGCCTCGGGCGCATCCCATTTTAAAGGCCCCAGGTATTTGGCCAAGACCTGTCCATCCTCATCGATAATAAGGCTGGTAGGCAGTGCACCACCCGCCAAATCCGCAGCAATCTTCATCGTTGGTTCAGCGTATAGGTTCAGCCCCTCGATACCCCATTCAGCCAGTGTTTCACGAATCTCTGCAATGCCGCCGCGGTCAACGGAAATAGCCACCACTTCAAAACGATCGTCACCGAGCTGCCGTTGGAGATTTGCAAGCTCTTTCATCTCAGACCGGCACGGCGCGCACCAGCTTGCCCAAAGGTTCAAGAGAATAACCTTGCCTTTCATCTCTGAAAGTCTGATCGGGCTACCATCTGCCTGCATGATCATGTGATCTGAAATCATGGTCTTTTCATCTGGAACAGACAGATTTGCCATTTCGCCTTTTAAATATGGCTGAATAACGCTATCAAGCGTTGCCGGGGCAATAACCAGCCGATAAGCTGCAGCCCCGAGAAGAAGAATAACAAGTGCAGGTACGATAAGAGCCTTTTTAGGCATTCCTGTCTCCAGATGGATAAGATGATGAATAGCCAAGACAATAGTGATAGCAAGCCGAAAGGCAAGCAAAGCCCGGATCAACTTTCCGCGACTGCGGCAAAAAACCACACATCTGGCGCAGGCCAAAGCATGTGGGGTGGCCGCTTTGGTGGTGGGCCGTCTGCCATCATGCAGGAAATTAACGCTTCTATTGATTTTGACAAACGCCTGTACCGTGAAGATATCGCTGGTTCAACAGCGCATTCTGAAATGCTGGCGGCACAGGGTATTATCAGCGTGGCTGATAAAGATGCCATTCACAAAGGCCTGACGCAGGTGCAGCGCGAAATTGAAGCTGGGCAGATGGTTTTTGACCCAGCTCTTGAAGACATTCATATGCATGTAGAATCACGTCTGCGCGAACTGGCGGGTGACGCCGGTGCCCGGCTTCACACAGGCCGGTCTCGTAATGATCAGGTCGCAACAGATTTTCGCCTGTGGTGCCGCACAGCCATTGACCAGTTAGATGCAGCTTATAAAGCACTATTAACTGCAATAGTTGACCAGGCTGACACGCACGCAGGCGCCGTTATGCCGGGCTTTACACACTTGCAAACAGCGCAGCCCGTAACCCTTGGTCACCACCTGATGGCATACTATGAAATGTTTACACGTGACAGGGCGCGCCTCAGCGATTGCCGCAAACGGCTGAATGAAAATCCCCTTGGTGCAGCCGCCCTGGCGGGCACCAGTTTCCCAATAGACCGGCACCAGACATCAGACCTTTTAGGTTTTGATAAACCCATGGCAAACTCACTTGACGCTGTATCTGCGCGGGATTTTGCCATGGAGTTCCTGTCTGTCATGTCGATCGGTGCAGTGCACCTGTCGCGTCTTGCTGACGAAATTGTGCTATGGGCAACCTCTGCATTCCGGTTTCTTGAGCTTTCTGACGGCTTCTCAACTGGATCGTCCATTATGCCGCAAAAACGTAATCCTGATGCAGCCGAGTTGGTACGCGCCAAAGTTGGGCGTATTACAGGTAGCATGACCGGCCTTATGATGGTGATGAAGGGGTTGCCTCTTGCCTACTCAAAAGACATGCAGGAAGATAAAGAACCTGTTTTTCAAGCCGTAGATGATTTTGCCCTGTGCCTCGCTGCCATGACCGGCATGATGATCGACCTGAAGCCTAACACCAAAAATATGGCTGCTGCTGCAGGATTAGGCTTTTCTACAGCGACAGACCTGGCTGACTGGCTGGTACGTGTTCTTGGTCTACCTTTCCGTGATGCCCACCATATAACAGGGGCAGTGGTGAAGGCTGCTGAAACCAAGGGTGTTGATCTATCTGACCTGCCCCTTAAAGACATGCAGGCTATTGAACCACGCATAACGGCAGACATTTTCACTGTACTCACAGTTGAGGCTTCTGTTAGCAGCAGAACTTCTTTTGGTGGCACAGCCCCTGAGAATGTGAAAAAAGCAGTAGGCGCAGCGCGGGAGACACTGAAATGAAAAAGCTATTTCTAGCCCTGCTCATTGCGGCAACAACTTTTTCAGTTTCGGCATGCGGTAAAAAGGGCGATGTTAACCCACCCCCAAGCCAGACTACAGAATAGTAAACAAGAGTAAACTTTATGGATCACTTCCACTATAAAAACAGTGAGCTTTCTTGCGAAGACGTGGCTGTTAGCGACATTGTAGCCTCTGTTGGCACCCCTGTTTATATTTATTCAACAGCAACGATTGTTAGACATTACCGGGTGTTTGCTGATGCGTTTAAAGGCCTTGATGCCCTTGTATGTTTTGCTGTGAAAGCAAACAGCAATCAGGCAGTGCTGGCAACCCTTGCCCGCGAAGGTGCTGGTGCTGATGTGGTAAGCGAAGGTGAATTACTGCGCGCCCTGAAGGCAGGAATCCCCGCTGACAAAATTGTATTCTCTGGCGTAGGTAAAACACCGCGTGAAATGGCGCTTGGCCTAAAGGCTGGCATCAAGCAGTTTAACATAGAGAGCGAAGCAGAGCTTGAAGCCCTTAACACAGTTGCAGGCGAAATGGGCCTTGTGGCACCTGTTTCTGTTCGGGTAAACCCGGATGTTGATGCCAAAACGCATGCTAAAATTTCCACCGGTAAATCTGAGAACAAGTTTGGCATTCCGTGGAACCGGGCACACAGCATTTATGCCCGCATCAAAGCCCTGCCCCATGTTAACGGCAAAGGCATTGATGTTCATATTGGATCACAGCTTACTGAACTGGAGCCCTTTAAACTTGCGTTTACTAAAGTTGTGGAGCTGGTAAAGGAATTGCGCGCTAAAGGCCACGACATCACGCACATTGATTTAGGTGGCGGCCTTGGTATTCCATACGAATTGGGTAAAGAAGCCCCACCGTCACCTGATGCTTACGGTAAGATGGCACGCGAGGTACTCGCTGGTATTGACTGTAGCCTGATCTTTGAACCGGGGCGATTGATTGTTGGAAACGCTGGTATTCTGGTAAGCGAAATGGTGTATGAAAAAACCAGTGGCAACAAAGGGTTTTATATTATTGATGCTGCCATGAATGACCTGATACGCCCCGCCATGTACGACGCCTACCACGATATTATTCCGGTTAGCCTTGCTGAGACACAAGATAAAGTTTCAGTCGACTTTGTTGGCCCTATCTGTGAATCAAGCGATGTTTTTGCAAAAGACCGACTAACAGCACCCCTGAAAGCCGGTGACCTGATCGCTATAAAATCAGCTGGGGCTTACGGCGCTGTCATGTCTGGCACCTACAACACAAGACCCCTGATCGCGGAAGTAATGGTGAATGGTAGCGACTATGCCGTTGTTAGAAAACGCCAATCTCTAGAGGAACTTTTATCACTGGATAGCGTACCAGATTGGCTTACAGACTAGGCTGTCTGATCGCTCTTTTCTATTACTTTGGATTTTTTCAAAGCGTCACTCACAGCAGTTAGAAGCTGCTCCAGATTAAACGGCTTTGCAAGCAAGCCTTCAATCAGTAAAGACAGGTTATGCGCTCGCTGGCGCTCGTCGGCATAGCCTGTCATGAGAAGTATCGGTACATGGGGCCGAGTGGCACGCACTTTCAGCGCCAAGGAGATGCCATCCATCATCGGCATAGCAATATCACTTAAAAGCAGATCAAAGTGATGCTCGTTCATAATGCTAACGGCTTCTGCACCGTCGCAAGCCGTCAAAATACTGTAGCCATGCATGGTTAACGCGCGACTGACAAAATCACGAACTGATTCTTCATCCTCTACAACCAGAATACGCGCCACAAAATTTCCTTCTTATGGGTACGTTTTGCCTGTCATTCCTCATGCACGGCCCATTTTGCCTATAAAAGGTAGCTCCCGGTACCTATAAGCAATATCCATTCCATATCCGATCACAAAAATGTCAGGGCATTCAAAACCAATAAAATCAGGTTTTACTTTAGTTTTTCGGCCACCGCTTTTGTCCAGAAGAACAACGCTAGTGATAGATGCAGCCCCTAGTTTTTTGTAATGCTCATATGCAAATGAAAGCGTTTTTCCATCATCAAAAATATCATCAATCAATAAAACATCACGGCCTTCAACCGGCAGATTAGACGCGGCCAGCAGCTTAACAGTGCTGGTTTTTTGGTCTTTCTCAAGCTGGATAAAATCCATCTCCATAACGCAGCCCCGGCTAGACATAGCCCGAACCAGATCTGCCGCGAACATCATGGCACCATTCATTAAAACTTGTGCGACCGGCTCTTCATCAAACCAGCGCGTTAGCCGCAACGCCAAGTCTTCAACCTTTTCTATAATATCATCCGCTGTAAAAACAGGTTCAATACCGTGGTGGGCATCACCTGCCTGATTCCAGTTGAAAAAATGATCCATATTAAGGGTACTCACCACTTGTGCCTGAACGTGATCCATCAATTACGGAAACAGCAACATTGGCAATGCCAACGGGAACATCCCGCATACTGGTAAAATAAGCCCTGCCTTTACTGCGAATGATAAGCCCCACAGGGTCCACCACCCATTCATCCAGAACAGCGCCGTCATTATCCACAATCTGAACAAGCACCTGTGGAACATTAGCCCCAGTAATGCCCAGATTTTCTACATAGCCCTGCACCATCAGCTTTTCTTCACCGTCAACAAGCTCAATTTTCGTGCGGGTATTATCAAGTTTGGCTGAGATATATACCTCAGCCTCCGTCAGGGGCGGTGTTACCTTCTCACCCTCTTCCGGCATGTATAAATCTTTTTCATCCATGCTACCAAAAAACGTGTAGAGCGGCTCAATCCCAGGGAACTTATAGAGCATGCGCTCTTTTTCAAAAACCAGAACATAGAATGTAATAAGCCAGAACAGCAAAAGGGCAATCCAGCCACCCATAATCAATTTATGCTGACGATCCGCTGATTCTCTGGCATTTTGTCGACGCTGATCCGCACGGCGCTTGGCCAAAAAGTCATCACCGTAATCTTCATCATCCTCATCAACTTCCGGGTCATCACTTGGCTCATCCATATCTCGAGCAAAATCATCGCCCATGTGCGCGCGCACAGCAGCACTCACACCAAAGTCATCATCAGAGCTTAGTGGCGGGCCAGAGGAACTGCCGTCCTCGTCAAAAATGTCATCCTCTACTGGCGGTGCGCTTATGGCAGGTTTGTCTACAACCCCCTTCACTGTACGGCGCAGTGCTGCGGTTTCTTCAGCAGTTTTTGCATCTAAAGTGCCATCAAAGTTTTGAACTGGCGCAGGCTTTGGTTTTGGGGGCGGTGTAGTTTTTACAATAGCCGCGGCAACCGCTACCTGTTGTTTTGCAACGACAACGGGGTCTGCGTGCCAGCTATGTGAACATTTGGCACAGCGAACCTTGCGCCCACCCGGAGGTAATGCACCGGTAGGAATTTTAAATTTTGCGTCACATGCCGGACAAGCAAGGATCATAAATTCGCCTAAACTGTCAGTGGTTCCCCCAACACTCTGGAAGAACTTCATTTTTCATCTTATGCAAGTCTATATGATTCCTACTAAAAAATACAAGCATGAGCTTCATATGAAGCTGGGACTAGACGATTTATCTGCCGTATGCAATTGTGGGCACAACAAGTCAGGAGCTTCCATGATTAGTTTTGAGAATGTCGGCATGCGCTATGGAATGGGCAATGAAGTGCTGACGGATGTTAACTTTTCCCTTGACCGGGGATCCTTCCATTTTTTGGTAGGACCGTCCGGAGCAGGCAAAACTACACTCCTGAAATTGCTATATTTAACACACCGCCCTTCACGTGGTTTGGTAAACTTTTTTGGTAAAGATCTCGTCTCATTAGAACGCGGCGCGCTGCCCCGCATTAGGCGCCGGATTGGTGTTGTGTTTCAGGATTACAGACTCCTTGACCATATGACCGCCTTTGAAAATGTTGCCTTGCCACTACGCATTCAGGGTGCCAAACGCGCCCAAATTGCTGATCATGTTGAAGAGCTTTTATGCTGGGTAGGCCTGGAAGGCCGCATGCATGCTCGCCCTGCTACACTATCAGGCGGCGAAAAACAAAGGGTTGCCATCGCCCGTGCCATTATTAACAAGCCTGACCTTCTAGTCGCAGATGAGCCAACGGGTAATGTTGATTCTGAAATGTCACGACGATTAATGCACCTGTTTGTAGCGCTGAACAAAGAAGGTACAACAACAATTGTTGCGACCCACGACGAAGGTTTGGTGCGAGCGGTTGGCGCCCCCGTGCTTCGACTCGACAAGGGCACCCTTACGCATGAACCGGGCGGCAAGCCTGTTGACCCCGGGGCCTGATTATGTGGAATCGCACCTTACAGTTTTTACCCGAACAAAACCTGCGGGAAGGCCTTTTACCTTGGGTTATTGGCGTTATGTTGTTTCTTTGCACCCTATCGCTCGCGGGCGCTCTTGCCATTGGTAATGGCCTTGAAGAATGGAGCAAAAGCCTGACATCCAGCCTAACTGTTCAAATAGTTGTGGAAGATACAAAAGAGCGGAATGCTCAGACTGATTCTGCTCTCACGCTAATACGGGCAACACCGGGCATCGAATCAGCCGAAGTCATGGCAAATGCCGAAGTCATGGCGCTCTTGTCACCGTGGCTTGGGGACATGCCCATTGATAGTGGCTTGCCTGTACCAACTCTTATCGAAATACGCCTTGCTGAAAACGCCAATGTTAACACCGCTGCCCTTGCAGAGCGCCTGAAGGCAACAGCCCCCGGTGCCCAACTTGATGACCATCAGGAATGGATGTCACAAATTCTCGATCTGGCCTCTGTTATCCAGCTTTTGCTTTCTGGTGTGGTTATCATGGTGCTTCTTTCAACTGTAGCGATCGTTATTTTTGGCTGTAGGGCCGGCCTTGCAACGCACCGTGATATAATAGAAATAATGCATTTTCTAGGCGCGGAAGACAAGATGATCGCACGCGCCTTTGATATACGATATATGGCACACGGCCTTAAAGGTGGCTTCGTTGGGGTGCTGCTTGCTGCGGGGTCACTGTGGCTATTGTCTGCGATGGCTGAAAAAATGGGCCAAGGCCTGATCACTGCCAGCATGCCAGAAATTACCAGCCTGCTATGGCTGATTATATTACCGCTAGGTGCTTCATGCCTCACCATGATGACAGCGCGGCTTACTGTTCGCCGTGCGCTTCTGGACATGATGTAGAGGCACCCGTGGCAAAAAAAATAAAAAAACCAATACTGCGCATAACCTCACAAATTGGCCTTTACCTGCTGATTGCATGGGTATTAGGCTTTGGCTTTTTTATGACACAGTTACCTGACATAGTACCTGAAGATGGTTTATCGGCAGATGCTATTGTTGTTTTAACGGGTGGTGCTGGTAGGCTGGAAACCGGAGCCCGTCTTATGGAAAAGCGTGCTGCAAAACGAATGCTGATAAGCGGTGTACACCCTGATGTAACCTTGAATGAACTGCCTGCTATTTCTGGTGTTAGCCCTGATATTTTTGCCTGCTGCGTAGACCTTGATTACATTGCTGACAGCACCTTTAATAATGCCCGTGAAGCCGCTGTGTGGGCGCGGCAAAACGACTATAAAAAGCTTGTGATCGTCACCTCTGATTATCATATGCCCAGAAGCATGTCTGTGTTTCGTCGGGCAATGCCGGAAATGGATATGGTCGCCTTTCCGGTTAAAACAAAAACATCACCGCTCGGCATTGCCAAAGAATACACAAAATATCTGATAACACTTATGACCGAAATAGTCGGATTTTAAAAGAACAGGAGCGACTCGTGCTAAATCAATTTCGTCTGATCATTGGTGTTTTGGTGGTTGCAGTTCTCGTATACTGCGGGCTTTGGTATACAGCTGCCTTTCAGGCCGAAAAAGATGTAACACGCATGCTCGCAACATGGCGTGACCAAGGTATTTTCATTCAGCATGGCAGCGTCAAACATGGTGGCTTCCCCTACCGGATAACGGTAACAGTTGATAGCCCCACCATTGCAACAAGAACCAAAGGGCTTACTGTATCTGCATCAAGCATAGAGTTAATAAGCCACCTGTGGACTCCCAATCACTGGCTTGCAGAAACAGTTGGTTTAAAAGTGCGCGCCGCACAGGATAATTTTGATATTACAGCAGATACACTGCTGGCTAGTTACCGCCTGCATAACGACGGTAAGGCGGTTGTGGCGTTTGACAGTACGGCAGCAAGTGGCCTGATCGTAAACCAGTTTCTTGGCAGAGAAATAAAAACGGTAAAAGACTGGTCTCTGTTTTTACGTTTTAGTACTGAGGCTCAAAATACTGATGATGATGGTGGCCTTTACGGTGCCCGTATACTGGACTTTAAGGCCGGTGCAGAATGGCAAATAACTGAAGACACACTGGAAAAAAGAGGGGATGCCGCCCTCATGATAGAAGCTGGCGTTAACGGGCCAGCCCTTGATGATTGGTCGAAGGATCAGCTGACCGCATGGGCCTCTGAAGGTGGCCTTATGGAGATCAGCCGTTTTGAATATACCGCAGCAGGCGCAAGAGTAACAGGTAATGCAAGCTTGACACTGGATAGCAATTTCAAGCCCCTAGGCAGCGCCAGCGTAAAAATTACAAACACAGAAAACCTGAACAGCACCCTGGCTGCGCTTGGCATTACCCCTCTTGAGGGCGCCCCGGCAAACAGCGAGCTAAGCCTAATGGCCCAGAACGGTGAACTGATTGCAGACACAACTGTTGTTGCAACCTTGAAACCCGTCATTCAATAACGCTAAACTAACGGTGCCATCAATCCTTGTGCGGCCGGCCAAAGTCAGCTTTTGCATCATCTTGCCCCGCATCAATAATTTTGCGGCGAATCTCGCGGGTACGGGTGAAAAGCTTATAGAGGGCATCACCGTCTTCCCAGCGTATGGCGCGCTGAAGCGCCGTTAAGTCTTCACTAAAGCGGCCCAGCATTTCCAGAACAGCGTCTTTGTTGTTCAGGAAAACATCGCGCCACATTGTAGGGTCAGACGCTGCAATCCTTGTAAAATCACGGAAACCGCCTGCCGAGTATTTAATAACCTCAGAGCTTGTTACCTCTTCAAGGTCAGAAGCTGTACCCACAATGTTATAAGCAATAAGGTGCGGCACATGAGAGGTAATAGCCAACACCAGATCATGGTGCTCTGCTTCCATAATCTCGATCTTGCTACCAAACTTTTCCCACAGGGCCGTTAACGCTTTTAGGGCGACTTTATCGCAGTCTTCAGGGGGCGTTAAAATGCACCAGCGGTCCTCAAACAGGCTTGCAAAACCTGCAGATGGCCCCGACTGTTCTGTGCCCGCAACCGGATGACCCGGTATCAAATGCACGCCCTCTGGCATAAAGGGTTTAAGCGCCTTGAAAACACTAGCCTTAACAGAGCCAACATCAGTTACAATCGCACCCGTCTTTAGCGCTGGCGCCATCATCTCGCCGATAGCTGCCATTGCCCCAACCGGCACTGCCAGTATAACCAAATCGCTATTTGTGACCGCTTTTACCAGATCAATCTGGTAAATATCTGCAAGCCTCAGGGCTTTAGCCTCGGCAAGTACATCTTTATCCTTATCACAAAGCACAAGTGTCGCGGTTGCTGCACAGCGTTGAATAGCGCGCGCAACAGACGAACCAATAAGTCCTGCACCTATGATAGTGATCTGACCAAACTGAACCGACATGTATCTACTTTCCCAGAAACTCTTTAATCAGTGCTAACACACCTTTTGTCTGTTCTTCTGTGCCAATGGAAATGCGCAGATGATCAGGCAGAAAAGATAATGCCCGCACGATGTAACCATTTTCCAGCAAAAACGCATTACATGCCTCAGCACAAAGATTGCCAGATGGAAACTCAACCAGCACAAAGTTCGTCTGACTTTCCACCACACCAAGGCCAAGCGCCTTCAATTCTGCTGTCAGCCAGTCACGCCATTTGGCATTGAAGGCAACAGATGCCGCCAAATGCGCCTGATCTTCTACAGCAGCTATCGCTGCAGGATGACCGGGCACACACACATTAAACGGCATTCGAATGCGGTTCAGCACATCAATAACCGCGTCAGGGCCATAAGCCCAACCGATACGCAAGCCTGCAAGCGCATACATTTTCGAGAACGTGCGTGTCATGATCACATTTTCATGCTTTTCAACCAGCGTTTCCCCAGCACTGTAATCGTCTGCGGTTGCGCATTCACCGTACGCTGCATCAAGTACCAGCAACACATTTTCTGGCAGGCCTGCATGCAAGCGCTCAATCTCGCCCCACGGAACATAAGCCCCCGTTGGGTTATTTGGGTTATCAATAAAAACAAGTTTGGTTTTTGGGGTTACCGCGGCCAGAATACCGTCAACATCTGCTGCCCAGTTCTTATTGGGAACAGATACACCAGTTGCCCCGGCCGCCCGCGTTTGAATGGGGTACACAGAGAAACCGTAATCACTGAAAATAACTTCATCACCCGGGCCAGCAAAGGTGTGGATCAATAATGTCAGAATTTCATCTGATCCGGTGCCACAGATAATTTTTTCAGCGTCAATACTGTGAACACGGGCAATAGCCGCACGCAGATCAACCGAGTTAGCATCGGGGTAGCGCAGCAGTTGCTCTGTCGTGGCCTGGAAAGCTGTAAGCGCATGAGGGCTTGGCCCAAACGCTGATTCGTTAGATGATAGCTTTACCGGGTTGTCGATACCTTCAACTTTTGACTGGCCGGGCACATACGGTGCCATTTCCAAAACCCAGTCGTGTGCCTTAGGGGCTGCCATTATATTCTCCGCACAAACAGTAGTAAAATAGGCCATAGAACTAGACGCACGGCACAATAAACGCAAAGGAAAGTTGCAAGAACGTTGACAATATCACCAAGTGGGGCTTTTCTGTGCCACCGTTATGGTTAGGAGACACGAGTGCAAGGCCGCGAAGGACATACAGCAACCCTGTTTAGAAAGGACCCGCTCAAGCTTGATAGCGGTGCCACCCTTTCCCCTGTCAATGTGGGATATGAAACATACGGTAGCCTTAATGCAGACAGGTCCAATGCGATTATTATTTGCCATGCCCTGACGGGCGACCAGTATGTTGCAAGTACGCATCCTATTACCGGTAAGGAAGGTTGGTGGTCACGCCTTGTTGGCCCCGGCAAGCTGTATGATACAGACAAATATTTTATCATTTGCAGCAATGTTCTTGGCAGCTGCCTTGGCACAACAGGCCCGTGGGAAGAAAATCCCGCGACAGGTAAGCCATGGGGCATTGATTTCCCGGTTATAACGATCCGCGATATGGTGCGGGTACAAGCGGCCCTGCTGGACCATCTGGGTGTCGAAACCTTGCTCATGGCTGTTGGTGGCTCCATGGGGGGAATGCAGATTTTGGAATGGCTTTGTACATTCCCTGAACGCGTGCACAGCGCCGTTATACTGGCAGCAGCAGCCCGCCATACAGCGCAAAATATTGCCTTCCATGAGGTTGGTAGGCAAGCCGTAATGGCTGACCCAAACTGGCACGAAGGCCGCTATTATGACAAAGCAGCAAAGCCCGACAAAGGCCTTGCCGTTGCCCGCATGACAGCACACATCACCTACCTGTCAGAAAACGCCCTAACAGAAAAGTTTGGCCGCAACCTGCAATCACGTGAAGCGATCAGTTTTGGCTTTGAAGCAGACTTTCAGGTTGAAAGCTACTTGCGGCATCAGGGGTCTACATTTGTTGACCGGTTTGATGCCAATAGTTACCTTTATATAACACGGGCTATGGATTATCTGGATATTGCAGACCGTCACGGTGGTCGCCTATCTGATGCCTTTAAAAAGGCGGCTCATGTAAGATGCTGTGTGATCAGTTTTTCAACAGACTGGCTATACCCGACTAGTGAGAATAAAGCCGTTGCCCATGCCCTGAATGCTGCAGGCGTGCCTGTTAGTTTTGCGGAAATTGATTCGCCCTACGGCCATGATGCCTTTTTGCTCGATGTGCCACAGATGGACCATATGCTAACAGGCTTTTTAAGTACTGCCGCGAAAACACGAGGGTTAAAATAATGGCAACTATTGACCAACGGCCCGACCTGAAACTGATTGCAGACCTCATTACGCCCGGTAGTCGCGTCTTGGATATTGGCTGTGATGACGGCACCCTTTTGGCTTATCTTGTTGATAAAAAAGAGGTGGATGGCAGGGGCATGGACTTACGCCAAGAAGGTGTGAACCAGTGTGTCGCAAAAGGCCTGTTTGTTATTCAAGGCGATGCTGACCATGATCTGGCAGAATATCCTGATAACAGCTTTGATTATGTGGTTCTGTCAAAAACACTGCAAGCCATGTACCAGCCCCGCGAAGTGTTGCTCAACCTTCTGCGCATTGGCAAACAAGCTATTATCACTATTCCAAACTTTGGCCAGTGGAGAGTGCGTCTAAGCCTGATGCGACGGGGCAGAATGCCTGTTACCAAATCGCTTGATAAAACATGGTATAACACCAGTAATATCCATTTCTGCACCATTTTAGACCTGTTTGATCTTGTAGAGCAGGAAAGCATTACCGTGCGGGATTTTGTTCCCTTCAAAGCAGATGGCACTCGGCTGCATATGGGCCGCGCGCGGGCGAACCTGTTGGCTGATCAGGCCCTATTTCTGCTAGAGAAGTAATACGCACTCCTAAATTGGCCCACTCTTTGCTTAACTCATTCCATGTTTTCAATATGGTAGAAAGTGAAGAGAGGCTATGTTTATTGCATTGGATATTTTAAAAAGTTCTGATGATAATGCATATGAATTTCTGCCTGACCATACCAGCCCATGCGGCACCCAATATGCCCCTGCTTCCTTGATAAAAGTGGTAGATGAAAGCTTGCGAGATGCCAATTTAAGCCCCACCAAAATTGCAAAAAAGCTAGGAATGTCAAGAGCTTCCCTTTACCGGGCCACGGCCCCTTTTGGCGGCGTACAACGTTTCATCACAGATCGCCGCCTTGCGCTCGCACATGCTATTCTCACAAGCGGCGATCATAAAAACTACTCCATAACGGACCTCGCCTATGACCTAGGCTTCAATGCAGAGTCTACCTTTCGCCGTGTTTACAAGCAGCAATACGGCATGTCCCCACGTGCCACCAAACAGGCAAGTCTTGCCCGTTAAGTGACTCTGTTAGCTACTAAAAAACACCGCACATCTTAAAATTGAGACGCATTGAGCGGACTCTTGCTATTATTTCATTATATAGTTCTAGCTGGTTCAAAAGGAGCCATGGAATTGTTGACCCGATTCACTGCGTAGAAACGCAAAGAGGCATAGAAGATGTCGTTCAGTGTGAACACCAATGCAGGTGCGCTTGCCGCCCTTCAAAACCTGAATAAAACGTCCACATCGCTGGACGTGACACAAACCCGTATTAACACGGGCCTCAAGGTTTCTTCCGTAAAAGATAATGCTGCCGTTTATTCTATCGCCCAAACCCTGCGTGGTAACGTGGCTGGTCTGAATGCTGTAAACAACTCACTTGATCGCGCCCGATCCGTGGTTGATGTTGCGCTCGCCGCAGCCGAAGCAACGTCCGACCTCCTCATCGAGATGCGCGAACTTGCTGTAGCCGGTTCCGACGCGGGCCTTGATGCAGACAGCCGCACGGCCATGAGCGAGAAATATACTCAGCTCCGCGACCAGATCGAATCCATCGTGAACAACGCAACCTTTAATGGGCGCAACGTTGCTGACGGCACCAACGCAATTTCTGCCATCACAGATGATAACGGCACCAGCACCATCAGCATTGCCGCAAGCGACCTGACACTCAGCACGCTCAGCCTAGAAGATTCCAACCTGATCACATACGGCGCGGCACTTCCAAGCGGCACACCTGTTTCGCTTGCAGGTACAACAATCGCCGCCTCGTCAGACTCAGAATTTCGCGCCGCGCTTGTCAATGCGCAAACCGACAACGGCGGTAACTTCGGCGGCGAGACCATCGACGGCAGCACTGGTGTCACCACAAACAATGTGGGCGGCACTCCTACCGTCGAATTCGAGGAGGGCCTTAAAACGTATCTGGGATTAACCGGAGCCGATTATTCTTCGGGAAGGGTCGACGGCTATGCTTACGACGTAACATTTAGTGGAAGCACCAGCCTGTACCTCGTTCGGGATGGCGCGTCTTCCTATCTGACCCTCGGAAACCCGGCTGGTGGCGGCTCTGCAGATTCCTCCGCCGCATCGGAGCAGGCCGTGACAGCAATTGACGCTGCCATTGATTCAGTGAACACCACTCTCTCAACCCTGGGTGCCACAGCAAACAGACTCGACATCCAGAAGCAGTTCGCTGGGCAACTTTCCGACGGCATTGAAGTTGGCATCGGCAACCTTGTAGACGCAGACCTAGCCAAAGAAAGCGCAACCCTGCAAGCTATACAGACCAAACAGCAGCTTGGCCTTCAGGCCCTGTCTATCGCCAATCAGGCACCATCAACAGTTCTATCGCTATTTAGATAAAGCTTTACTACGGGACTACGAAAACAACCCAACACCCACTTCGGGGCGCGTTTTTTCACTGAGGTTCTTAAAAGAGAATAGCTTATGGTCTATTGCCCATCGAGGGATGGCAACTCTTTTGTGACAACAACGCCGTCAGCGTCCGCCACAATCCAATTACCAGGGTGAACCGTAACCCCTGCGATCGCAATTTCGCAGTCAATTTCGCCCCGGTCTAACTTTTCGGTTTTGCGCGGGCATGTGCCAAGGGCTTTAATACCCACGTCTTCACGGCATAGTTCATGGCTATCGCGCACGCAGCCATAAATAACAGCCCCGGCCCAGCCATTCTGGGCCGCAAGCACCGCAAGGTTACCACCCATAAGAGCCGTACGTTCACTGCCATCACCGTCAACAACCAGCACCCTGCCTTCGCCTTTGGTGGCAAGCAAAGCTTTTACCTTGCTGTTATCGTCTAATGTCCGAACAGTAACAGCCGGACCTGCAAAATCAATATTGCCGCCAAAGTCCTGAAACTTGACAGGCAGCACTTTCACTGCCTTGCCCATGGCATCGCAGACATCCGCTGTTGCAAGTTTTGGTGTAGCAATTTTTCTAGGCATGGGTCCGGCTCTTAAATTAGTCCTGCTTGTGGATGATAGGCACCAGCATATCGCCCCAAGCACCTTCTTCATTGTGGTACCGTGAAGCGCGCATCAATTCTACTGTCACGCCTTTGCTGACCGCAGCAATAACAGCATCATTCAATCTGTGCAGGGCGTTTGCAACTTGACGAATGGCCATCTCTTGACCTTCTTCCATAGATGGTTTGTCTGCCGTATCGCTCATAATGATCATCTCCGTCTGATTTTGGTAATTTTATAACTGAAATTTTAATGTTTCAGCAATATTAATACAATAATTTTTCTGTGATCCCTACAACCCAGATCATCACACTGTGACTATCTTGGTCAGAATCATATACTTTTCTAGCACAGATACAGGCCTTGTCTTAAGAAAATACCGCTTAGAATAAAATTTTTGTAATTCAGAGACACAGCCTGTGCAGCTTACGGGTTTTCACAGCGCGCATTTGCCTTTTTATAAGGCCGGTTACATTCCCAATCGTGGCCAGAATAATCCAAATGTGCGTTTTGTGGAATTATCGTAACAACACATGTATCGTCGTTTTTCTGGTACCCGCGATCGCAGTCCCATCCAGGGCCATACTCAGAATCTACAAGATAGCCATTTGGCGGAACCGAGATCGCCGCACATTTTGTACTATCCGCCCTATAACCCCGGTTACATTCCCATCCAGAGCCATAAGACTTATCAGAAAGATAACCATTTTCAGGCACAATAACAGCGACACATGCCTCCCTAAACAGCCTGTATCCCCGGTTACACTGCCAGCTATCCCCTGTTGCTTTTATATGTGCATTTTCAGGGAGTTTAATAGCTTCACAGCTCTCGCGCACCAAAACATAACCCCAGCTACATTCCCATGCGCGACCATAAGACTGGTTCGTCGCATAAGCATTAGCAGGAATAGTAATTTTTAGACACTGCTTGCCGTTCTGCGTAAATCCACGGTCACATTCCCAGCCATCAGCATATTTTTTAGCGTGGGCATTTACCGGCACATCATCTGCAAAACCAACTGCCGCTGCAGGAATAAACGGTGTGCCCCAAAAACACACCGCTATAATCACTCGCAAAATACTAGTGAGCCATCTCTTCATTGTATCGCTTCCTTATAAAGGTTTGAATAATGCCATACAGATGAATTCGCTATGCAGCAGTTATCCTTCGTAGGGTGAAAGAAGGTTACCGTGACGTAGCAACAGCCTTTTTAGCGCCGTTTCTGCCTCTCTTGTCGCTATTCAACATACGAGACAATCCAGCTGTCGCTGTATCAGTGCCCCGCTCATGCCCTAAGCGTGCAGGCCCATTTGCTGAAGCTGCGGCACCTTTACGGCGTGGCCTGCGCTGTTTTGGTCGAGCACTCTGATTACCCGGTTGCTTTTGGCCACCACCACCGCCGCGGCGTCCTTGTGTATTTTGCTTTGGCTGAGCTTCTGGCGCAAGCGGTGTTCCTGACGCACTGATTTTATACCCAATCAGCTTTTCAATATCTTTCAAAAAGCCCTGCTCGCTACCATCACAAAAGGCAATCGCCACTCCTGTGGAGCCAGCACGTGCCGTGCGGCCAATACGGTGCACATAAACTTCTGGCACGTTTGGTAGCTCAAAATTAATAACATGGGTAACACCGTCCACATCAATGCCGCGTGCGGCAATGTCTGTCGCAACAAGGGTTTTAATGGCACCTGACCGAAAACCCGCAAGGGTGCGCTGGCGGTGTGCCTGACTTTTGTTACCGTGAATAGCCGCCGATGCAATACCTGACTTTTCAAGGTACTCTACCACCTTGTTAGCGCCGTGTTTGGTACGCGTAAACACAATAGCACATTTCACGTCTTTGTCAGAAAGCGTTTCAGCCAGCAAACGGCGTTTGTTCTCTTTTGCAACATGAATAAGCTTCTGCTCAATCCGGTCGATTGGTTTAGAGACTTGTGCCACAGAAATTTCTTGAGGGTTTCTAAGAAAATCCTGAGCAAGTGACCTTATCTGCTTTGGCATTGTTGCCGACAGTAAAACCGTTTGCCTGTCTTTAGGCGATTTTGCCATAACCCGCCGAATAGCAGGCACAAAACCCAGATCAAGCATTTGATCCGCTTCATCCAGAATGATGGTTTCTATCTTATCAAGCCGCAGATTACCGGAGCCCATATGGTCTTCAAGGCGACCAGGGGTGGCAACAAGAATATCAACACCGCGTGTGAGTGCCGCAACCTGAGGTCCCATTTTTACACCGCCAACAATAACCGCTGACGTATATTTCATAAACTTGCCATACGCCTTAATACTATCGCCTATCTGGGCCGCAAGTTCCCGTGTCGGCACCAAAATAAGCACACGGCAGGTTTTAGGAGCAACAGGCTTTTTATCCACCAGTATTTTATGCAGCGAAGGCAGCACAAAAGACGCAGTTTTCCCAGTCCCTGTTTGAGCAATGCCAATAACATCGCTGTTATCAAGCAATGCAGGAATGACGCTTGATTGTATCGGGGTTGGATCAGTGTAACCTTCAGCTGATACAGCACGAAGAATTGCCTCGGCAAGGCCAAGGTCATTAAAATTTTTCAATACTAAACTTTCTCAAGTCAACGCACACCGGTACTACCGATATTATACGTCGCTTTTTTTTGTAGGGAGCTTGCGCAGATCAGCTGCCGGGATCACGTGCCATTCGCACTCTTGTATGACAACAAGGAAAGACCTTGCCTGTAACAAGTGCCGCCAACGAACAATCGTTCTCTTCGCACGGCATTTCACGCTCAATAACCATATAACCGATAAGATAGCAACAAAATAACGTATTTTACCTTGCCGCATCTACGTATGACTGCCGCTATGTGTCTGTTTTAAAATATGATCCAGACGACTGCGTTAAAACTGGCACCCCTTGCGCCTTTGCTGAGCCTTTAGGGAGCGCCCCATAAACCTGCTTCTGGGCATGCACCACCAAAGCGCCACCAAGATTACGGCTTAGCATAGCCCCGACCTTGTCGCCAAAGCGCATAAGGCGCGGCATTTTGTGAATAAAAAATGGAGGCATGGCGAGGGCTGTGTCCCAGTTATCGGGCGCCAACATTTGATCAGACATAACAGAAAACAATTGGCCCTTACTATAGGGCCGACCATGGCCAAAAGGCGTTGCCTCAGCAGCAGACCAAGCCCTAAGCCTGTTAGGCACAACTATTACAACATGCCCGTTTGGTGCCAAAACACGCCAAATTTCCCGCAGTAATGCAGAGGGGCGGGCAGCATGCTCTAGGGCATGGACCAAAATCATGTGATCCACGCTTGAATCTGCCAGAGGCAAGTCTAGTGGCTCTACCAAACACGTTCGGTTATCTGTATGTCCCGGCCAATGACAAACCCCTTGGCGAGCTGGCATAAAAGCAACAAACCTGCCGCCGCTCGCAGCAAGAGTTCGCGCCGCAAGCCTATCAAGATACGGCAAACAATACCCAAGTCCGACAGTAACCGCATCAGGTCGAACAGGTAGAAATTGCAAAATTCTCCCAGCAATCAACTGCGCGACCTGCTGGCCAAACGCAGATTGATAAAACCGGTAAATTGTTAGTACATCCGGATGCATATATTTCCCTGCGACTGTTCACCCTTTTTGGTGCACAGCCAGCATATCTTTCCTACCGCTGGCTATTACAGGCCGGTAATTTTTCCTTGAACCAGACGCCGTAATCGTTTGAGATATCAAACATGGCATCATTGAAGGCCTCCATTACACTGGTATTACCATTGTTCTTTAGCTCTTTTGAGCTGTTGAAAAGCTTTTGCCCAATCAGGCGATTATCGGCGAGGCGCAGTAACAATAACTGTATGGAAACCTGCACATGGTCGTCCTGTGCAGTGGAGCCCGGAGCCAGTTCCATAGACCATACTTTAACACCTAAACGACAGTCTGCTTTTACATCAAGCGTGCTCTGCCCTAAAAGGGTTGCCGGTGCCTGAACGGCAAGCGATTGGGTAATATAGTCACGCAACAAATCTGACAAATGGTCAGACCACTTGGCGCCCTCAAGAGAGGTTATTTCCTTATCCGGCAAAACAACCACTATATTCTCGCTGTCTAGCCTGCCTGCCATTTCAGGCGAGGCCACATAAACGAGGGGGCCTTCCGTTTCTGTGATCGGCATAGCATGGGGGTATTGCAGTGTGTAAAGGCTAGCAATCGGGCCTTCATCCCCAAAAGAGATCAGCGGCCCACAACTGCTTATTGCAAGGCATGCCACTATGGCACTAAACCTAAGCCCCAAGGTTGCTTTAGTTATCATTTTTTATCTCCCTTGGTATCACGGCTTTTTAGGTCATAATGCGTTTCCTTACCGCCAAATAAGGCCTCTGACGGGTTTCTTTCAATCCGCGTCATCAAGCGTGACAGGCTCTGCGCCGTGGTTCTCAGGTCAATAATCATTCTGGAAACCTCTGGCAGGCTGTTGCCCACAAACTGGGTTACATTATCTTCATTTGCGGTAACAAAACCATCCAAATGGTTGATAAGTGCCTGCGCGCTTTGAAGCGTGGTTACCGCCTCTTTCAGCAGAACTGCACCGTCCCCCTCAAGCAGCGTATTACCCGTATCTGCAAGAGCAGATATTTTCTGTGTCGCCTCAGTCACCTCAACCAGCAAGGCCCGAACCTCGGCAACTATAGCGGTAATATCTTCACTGCCTTTTGCCAGATTTCCAGTAAACTTCTCTGTATTTTTAAGCGATGTGGAAACCGCAAGAATATTCTCATCACTGAGCAGTTTTTGCGCCTGCAAAATTGCATTAATCGCTTCGTTTATAAGGTTAGGCGCATTAGCATATACTGCTTGAAAAGCCGATTCCTCTGAAGCGATAGATGCCCGCTCACGACCCGGTTTAGGCTTCACCTGCTCGCCGCCATCAGGGCCACTTTTCAGTTCAATATAGGCAACACCCGTTAATCCCTGAAATTCAAGGCGGGCTCTTGTGCTTTGATTCACCGGCACCTCAGCCCTAAGGCGCACTATGACTCTAACTTTTTGCGGGTTTTTAGGGGCAAGTGTAATATCGCGCACATCCCCAACAGGGATGCCTGAATAATAAACAATGCTGCGTTTATAAAGGCCTGAAACAGACCCATCAAAAAAGATATCATATTCCGTATATTCTGCGTCCAGATCAACTTTGGCTATCCAGATAGCAAAAGCAATTAGCCCGGCTAGAAATGCCAGTACAAAGCTACCTACCAGAATATATGACGCCCGCGTTTCCATGCCTGTTTCCTTGTTCGCTTATAGTCTACTTTATTCCAGCAGCTCTTGCACGCGGCCCGTTAAAATATTCCTGAACCCACGGGTTATCATGTGCCCGGACTTCTTCTAATGGTGCGTTTATAAGTATTTTTTTATCACCGAGTACAGCAATGCGGTCGCATGAACGCACCAGTGTGTCTAGATCATGCGTTACCAGAAATACTGTTAAACCCAGAGATTCACGCAGTTGCAAGATAAGCGCGTCAAAAGCGCTGGCCCCAATTGGGTCAAGCCCCGCTGTAGGTTCATCCAGAAACAGTACCTTTGGATCAAGCGCAAGGGCCCGTGCGAGGGCCGCGCGTTTACGCATACCGCCAGATAAATCCGCTGGAAAAAGTTTTGCAGCTTCATACGGCAAACCCACCATCGCAACCTTGCTGCGTGCCAGATCATTCATCAAATCATGGGACAGGTGAAAATGCTCTCTAAGAGGTACCTTTATATTCTGAGCAACAGTAAGCGATGTAAACAGCGCACCGTCCTGAAACAGCACCCCCCAGTCCCTTCGGGCGGCTTCCGCCTCTGCACCAGAGAGGGTGCTTTGGTCCCGCCCATTGATGGTTACCGTGCCAGCCTGCGGTGCCCGCAGCCCCACAATCGACCGCAGCAAGACAGACTTACCAGAGCCTGACCCCCCAACAATACCCAGAATTTCGCCGCGCCGTACATCCAGATCAAGCCCTTCATGCACTACATGCTCGTCAAAGGCATTCACCAGGCCGCGTACCGAAATGATTATATTTTCCGGGTTTATATCTGCCATATTTTTAAATATCCACCGCTGTAAAAAACACCGCAAACATGGCATCAAGAACAATGACCAAAAAGATCGCCTGTACAACACTGCGTGTGGTTCGTTCCCCTAACGAATCGGCACTACCCTCTACTCGTAAGCCCTGATAACAGCCACACGATGCAATAACAGCCGCAAAGAAAGGCGCCTTTATAAGCCCAACAACATAATGATCCACCGATATCACGTCGCGGAAATATACCAAAAAATTTGCGGGTGATATATCAAGCTGCCACCATGCCATTGTCACGCCGCCCATAATACCGACAATATCGGCATAAAATGTAAGCAGCGGTAAACATACCATCAAGGCCATCAAACGCGGCAAAACCAGCACATCAATTGGGTTCATGCCAATTGTGCGCATAGCGTCCACTTCTTCATTCAGCTTCATCGAGCCAATCTGCGCGGTAAAGGCACTGCCTGAGCGCCCCGCAATAATAATAGCTGTCAGTAGCACACCCATTTCGCGTAAGTGCACAATACCAAGCATATCAATAACAAAAACATCCGCGCCAAATTTTGCCAGCTGAATAGCACCCTGATTAACAAGAACTGCGCCGATCAGAAAAGCAATAAGGCCAACAATACCCATGGCATTAAGGCCAACTACTTCCATCTGGTACATAAGCGGAACAAGACGAATCCGGCCCGGCGCCAGCAAGGTTCCAAACAACCGAACCAGTACCAAGCCGAGAAAACCTATAAGCCGCATCAAGGAAGCTGCGGCCTTTAAAAAGCCGCGCCCGGCTTCCTCCAGCATTTTAATATACCATACCAGTGTATCAGGCTCGGTTGCCACTTGCGGCGGCTTACAGTGAATAACATCTAACAGGTTTTTATGACTGGCTGATACACCCGTTAGGACAGCTGCACCTGCAGCCTCTATTTCAAAGGCCAAGTGGCGGATGAGCACTGCACCCGTGGTATCGAGCGCAGTAATCTGTGTACAGTCAATAACAGCGCCGCTTTTACCCGCAGCCTGCAGAACACGGTTCAATGACTTTTCTATTATTTCAGCATTTTCTATGGTCCAGACGCCAATGAGCCGGACAAGCGCACTTGGTGTGCCACTTTCGACACAAAAAAAATCGCTTTCATAGCCTATGCTAGCCATTTGTTGTCTGGCCCCTGAGTGTAATTATATATATAAACCTGTGAAAAGGACTATCTAACCAAAAGGGGTTTTGCCTGATCACCTTTGCGCTATGTAACCTTGCCCGTAACACACAGAAATACAAGCCATAATAATTTTGGCAAACAGTTATCCAACAGAAATGAATGCCATGACAGAGACCAAAAACCCGCTAACCGCCTTTGCACAGTGGTGTGCCGCAACGCCCAATAGCTGGAGTAAAGTTGCAACAGACCGCGCCCATGATGCTTTTATAGATACGCTGGCAGTTATGGTACCCGGCGCGCTTGAAGACGTGAGCAAAACTGTTGCAGGACTCGCTGCTAAATGGGGTCAAGGGGCATGCCATGCCGTTGGTTTTAAAGCTGGCTTTTCTGCACCTATGGCGGCACTTGTAAATGGCACAAGTGCCCATGCACTAGATTTCGATGATAATTTTGACCCGGCAAAAGCCCACGCATCTGCTGTTATAATTCCAGCCCTACTGGCTGTTGGGGAAGAGAATAACGCAACTTACGCACAAATGCTGGATGCCTATATTGTTGGCTTGCAAATCATGGGACTTACAGGGCAAGGCGTGAACCCTTTTCACCGCAGCCGTGGCTGGCACGCAACAGCCACCATAGGCACAGTCGGCGCAGCCGCCGGGTGTGCCAGACTTATGAAACTGAAGCCTGAGCAAGCAGCCCACGCCATTTCGCTTTCTACCAGCCTCGCTGGCGGCTTTATGAGCCAGTTTGGCACCATGACCAAGCCACTACACGCAGGCCTTGCGGCGGCAGGCGCTGTTCAGGCAACCCAGTTTGCTGAAGCTGGCATTACAGCCGGCAGCGAAACACTGCACGGACCACAAGGCATGGGCACACTAATGGTGGGGCCTGATGTTGCAGACCTCCGCGCCCTGATGGCCGATAAAGACGAATACGGCCAGAAGGTAACCTTCCGCACATCAGATATCGGTAGCCCCCTGCATATTGAGAAGTACGGCCTAAAGCCAAAGCGTTTTCCAAACTGTGGTAGTATCCACCGGGCGTTAGACGGCCTGCTGGAACTGCGCGAAAAATACGGCTTTGACAGCACGGTGGTTAAAAAGGTTTTCATTCGTGCACCGGCGGCCCACCTCAGGAACCTGATGTACGATAAACCCGCCTCCCCAACCGAGGCCCGTTTCTCGCTCGAATACAGTCTGGCTGTCGGGCTATATAGCGGTACCGTAGGTGTTGCTGACTATGAAATGGACGCAATTAAACGCCCTGAGATATGGGCGCTTATGCCCCTTATCCATAAAGAATATATTGATAAACTGGAATCTGATTTTCCAACCCAAATTCATGTAACACTTGCATCAGGCGAAACGATCAGCACAGAAGTCGACATGCCGGTTGGCTCCAGTGCACAGCCTTTTACTGCGAAACAGCTTTGGCAAAAGTTTGATACCTGCACCAAACCCTTTTTAAGCCAAACCCAACACAAGAAAGTAACCGCTCTCTTGAAAACAGAAAAACCCGAAAGTATTTCTGTCCAAGAGCTGATGACCCTGCTGATATAGCTTACATCTTATACCGTATTTGCTCGCCCCTACAGGTTGCTTCAAACATAACCCGCTGGCGTTCAAGGCTGTTTGCCAGCACGGTTTCAACAATATCCTGCTGGCTGTAGCCAAGAAGATTAGCTGATTGACAGATTGCCCTTGTCGAGCCCAGATTACAGCTAAGATTAAACTCAAGCGCCCATACTTTGCCGTTTGGCTCGACACGGTAATCAAACCGGCCATAATCATAAGGCCAGATATAATCATTAGTTTTTGATGTATACTCTACAAGCTCTGGAAAGTCAGGATACTCTGCAAACAGCTCGATACTAGACCCATTTTTAAAACCACGTTTTTGCTCGTATGTAACAATGTTAAGATCATCCGCAGCAGGGTTACGCATTGGGTATAAAATCCAAGGCTTCCCCGTACCGATAGACGGTACCGTTACATCAACACCCGGCACATATTCTTCCACAATAACATCATGGTTATCATGCAACAGCTCCCGCACAATTGGCTGTAATTCTTTCCAGTCTGTACCGTGATTAATACCCCACGATGCTGAACTATTATTGGGCTTTATCACATAACGCTCTGCTTCAAAGGCCGGTTTGAGCACAGACATGTCACAGGTGCGGTATATTTGCCACTTCGGTGTAGGAATACCGAGCTTTTCATACAGTATTTTTGTGAGGTGTTTATCGTCGGCAAAGCCGCGCATGGAAGGCGGCGCACCAAGATAAGGAATGGAGTGATATTCGCTAAGGCATGATGCCAAAATTTCACTATTTCTAAACCCGCCGCGATTAAAAAGTGTAAAAATAAAATTATGCGGAATACGGGAAAATAAGGTCTCATACGTATTTGAAACCGTCATATCCACATCTAATGCTTCCAAACACTGTCGAATTTCAGTATGATACAAAGCATGGGACCCATCATTTTTGTCAAAAGCACCCCCAGAAAGGGCGTGCTTCGCTAGAAAAAGAACATTCAGTCGTTCTTTGTCTTTTTCAGCGAGCTTAAGTGGTGCTCCATGCTCGAATACAGTGTAATCAATTGAAATACCGGACAAAAATAATTCCTCAAATTAAGACTTGAACACAAACGCTTTAACACCTACTTCACCCGTCATAGAAATGTCGGCGGGATAATGCTTGCACACTCGCCTGTCAAGCACTAGGAACTGTTGGCAGCTGACAATATCGCAAAATGTGGACATAATATGACTAACGGTCACTACACAGCTATAATCCTTGCCGCACAACGACCCGGCATTGTAAACCCACTTGCAAAAGCATACAGTAAAAGCCATAAATGCCTGATTGAAATCAATGGCATAGCTATGCTTCAGCGTATTGTCAAAAACACCATGGCGGCGAGTAATGTCTCCAAAATTGTGATCTCGATAGAAGACGCTAATATTGCGCTCAGCATTCCAGAAATTAAACGGCTTTTTGACGACGGGGCCATTGCGTTTGTCAAAAGCGAACTGACGCTGGCTGACAGTATTGTTGGAGCCATAGAGCAGGTTGGTATAGAGCATATGCCATTTTTTGTAACCACCGCCGACAACTGCTTGCACACGCCAGAAATTATAGATTATTTTCTTAATCAGGTACGGGAAACTGGCGCGGAAGCTGCCTTCGCCATGACACCCGATACACTGGTACAAGAAACATACCCAGGCACCGGCAAAATTACAGGGCAGCATAAGCTGATCGATGGTATTTACAGCAACTGTAACATGTATGCTATCACAAGCGCCGCAGCCCTAAAAACAGCAGAGCTATTCCGTCAGGGCGGCCAGTTTGGGCGCAAGGAAAAACGCAAAGCTTTGATCCCCGTTGTGGGCCTATGGTCCTTTTTCCTGTACCGCTATGGCCTTCTCACTTTTAAAGGCATGTCAAAGCAGGCTAGCAGGGCCCTTAAAATCAAGGCTCGCGGCATTAAAATGCCATTTGCGGACGCCCCAATTGATGCCGACGATCAAATATCGTTCGACTTTATTGAGGCACGCCTGAAAGAACGCGAAGTCTGAAACACTAAACGACTTAACTAACCGTTTTTCTTGTCAATCAATGGAAACACCCGTAACGTGACAAAAAACACAATACGGACGGAACCATTGCGCGCAGACAGCAAAGCCATATTCAGAACCCTGTATCCTTCGATTGAACCTTATATATCGGAGCGGATTCTGGTTGATGGCGGCCACCAAATATATGTTGAGCAGGCAGGAAACCCATCAGGCATTCCTATCCTTTTTGTACACGGCGGGCCAGGGGGTGGCAGTAGTGCCATTCAGCGACGCTTCTTTGATCCGGCAAAATTCCGTATTATTTTGTTTGACCAGCGCGGTTGCGGCCGTAGCAGGCCCCACGCTAGCCTTGATAACAACACGACATGGGATCTGGTCGCCGATATGGAAGCGATCAGAAAACATCTGAAAATTGATACATGGGCAGTTTTTGGTGGCTCATGGGGCAGTACACTGTCGCTTTTGTATGCAGAAAAATATCCCAGCCACGTCAGCAGCTTAATACTGCGCGGCATTTTCCTTATGCGCCAAGCAGAAGTTGACTGGTTTTATAAAGTTGGCACCCGTGCCATTTTCCCTGAATCATGGGCGCGGTTTTCAGGTGCTATCCCGGAAAGTGAGCAGGACAATTTAATCGATGCTTATTATAAAAGGCTTACCGACCCTGCCTTTGAGCGTGAGCGCCTGCATTTTGCCCGAGAGTGGAGCCTGTGGGAAGGCAGTACTGTAACGCTGGTACCCGACGACGAACAACGTGCCTATTCTGTCGACCCCATTTTTGCCACCGCTTTTGCACGCATTGAAGCTCATTATTTCAAGCATAAAGGCTTTCTGGAAGAAGATAACCAGATACTGCGTGATGCCTACAAGCTCGCTGACATCCCAACAACCATTATTCAGGGTCGTTACGATTCTATATGCCCTCCTGTATCAGCGTGGGATTTGGCACAGGCTATGCCGTGGGCCAAGCTTATTATTGTACCGGTTGCAGGCCATTCCGCTTTTGAGCCAGCTATACAGCACGAACTGATATGTGCGACAGACGCTGTATAATATATAATAACCCCCGCGACTTTATGTCCGCTGTGCGCCACGCCGTAAAGTCGCTACAAGGCACGCCTCGTATTCACTGAAGGATAATTGAGATGAAAAAATGGTGGCTTGCGCTTTTAATCACCGGTCTGTTTACCACGGCCCCATATGCCCATGATGATCATACCGCTACAGAGGTGACTGTGGAACAGGCATGGGCCAGAAAAACCAGCCGCACTGTATCCGCCGCCGTTTATTTGGAACTCCATAATGACGGCCATGTTATGGATACACTGACAGGCATTTCATCTCCCGTAGCAGAAACAGTCAGCTTGCATCGCTCCTATGAAAAAGATGGCATGATGCGCATGGACCATGTTGACGAGCTACCGGTTGCGCCAGGTGAAGTTTTTACACTTGCCCCCGGTGGCTACCACATCATGTTGATGAACCTTTCTCACCCACTGGAAGAAGGCAGCACTTTCCCAGTAACGCTTCATTTTAAAAAAGCGGGTAATATTGAAACTATTGTCACTGTAACCGGCATGGGTGGGCTGGAATAAGCCTCACCCTTTAAAGCCAGCCAGCGCCTTCTGTCCTCACAACGTCTTCCAAAACATCCATGCCGTCCGGTGTGTCGTTCAGACACGGGATATAATGGAAATGGGTGCCGCCCGCATGCAAGAAGGTTTCACGCAGTTCCATATTAATTTCTTCAAGTGTCTCCAAACAATCCGCACTAAAAGCCGGGGCAATGACAGCCAGCTTTTTCACGCCTTCTGCCGCCAGCTTTTCTACCGTTTTATCCGTATAGGGGCTAACCCACTCAGTTGGGCCAACACGTGACTGAAAGCTGGTTACAAATGTTTCTTCCGGCATGTTCAAATGGGTGCGCAGCAGTCTGCTGGTTTTCAGGCACTGGCATGGGTACGGATCCCCTGCATCATAATATGATTTTGGAATGGAATGGTAAGATGCCAGAAGCTTTTCAGGCTGCCAATCAATTGTAGAAAGTGACTCTTTGACAGAGTTTACCAGCTTTTCAATAAAAATAGGCTTATCATAATAGGGCGGTGCTGTACGCACTGCAGGCTGCCAGCGCATGGTTTTCAACACATCAAAAACCTTATCATATGCGGTTGCCATTGAGGTTGCGCTATACTGCGGGTAAAGCGCAAAAGCGACAATACGGTCACAGCCTTTTTCCCGTAATTCCGCCAAACCATCAGCTACAGACGGGCTGCCATATCGAAACGCCCATGCAACCGAGGCACTTTCACCAAGTCGGGTTTGCATTTTTTCTGCCTGCGCACGCGCAAAACCGCGAAGCGGCGATTCCCCATTCTCATAATCCCACACCTTTGCATACGCCTTTGCAGATTTAAGCGGCCGGAATGTTAATATAGGGCCATATAGAATAGGTAGCCACAATAAGCGCGGTGTTTCTATAACACGCTGGTCAGACAAAAACTCCGCCAGATACTTTCGTACAGACTTATAGGTAGGGGCTTCTGGTGTTCCAAGGCTGATAAGAAGAACACCGGTTTTGCCGTACTGTACAGAAGGGTGCCCATCCGGCTGAAACTCTGACAAATTCTTCTCGCGCATACTGGCTTCACCTCTATTCGTAATAGCCCCAGCGTGGTTAAGGGCGATTAACTATATTGTTTCATTATTTATAAAGCTTCACCAGCTAGACTTAGCACATTGGGTATGATTTTCGAGTAAATGGTGTACATATTATGAAAAACAGTGAAACGTTACAACGCGGTGACCTTCTAAAAGATATCAAACAATCAATTGAAAGAGCATTCGACGCAGATATGGTTGATCTTGCTGGCGCTCTTCTAAGACTACAAGCCAGCACACAAGGCTGGTGTGAACTGGCAGACTGCGGCCCCTGCCCCCTTGGCCCTATGATGTGCTTGCATGATAGAGATGAACGTGTTGGAGCCCTTATCCAGAGGCACCATAACAACAAATCAGAGGATAAACTTTTATCCATAGCGCGCAGTAACTATCCCGCAGCCTGAAATACTGTAAAGGAATTTTGAGCTTACCGTATAATGCGTACAAGCATTGAACCGGGTTCCATCAGCGGTGCTGTAGAGATCGCAAGCACACAGCCCGCATGCGGAGCAAAATATCTGCGCTTTTCATTGCCAAATGGGTCGTAAACAGTTGCGATATGGTCACCTTTATGAACTATATCCAAAAGACCTACCTTGATAATAGCAAAGCCGCCCTCTTCTACGATTACATCGCTATAATCTGAACCAACGTAAGGTTTGATCGGTTCGGTAACAGGCACAGCAGCTGCACTAATCATGTCTTCTTGGTTCATGAGATTCAAAATACCGGCAACAGCCCTTTCCACAATAGTGGCATCAATAGAATCTGACTGTCCAAGCTCAAAGGTAACAGCTGGGACCCCTTCCTGCATATAAGCAGTTTCTAGTGTACCTTCTTGTCCTGCATCGTTTTTAATAATATCTGGATTCAAGTCATACGCCATACGCATAGAACGAGCATTGCCAAAATCTGCAAAAACAAAAACCGGATACGATGCCCCTTGCGTCTGTGTATGCAAGTCCACCACAAGATCAGCGTTGTCTTCAAAAAGACTTTGCCATAGTTTGCCTGCAAACATGGCCGCCACACCACCACCTGTTTGCACCCCAGGAAACAGGCGATTTAAGTCACTATGCTCGCCAGCGCCGTTCAGGGAAAAATACCGGCTGCCAATATTCATGCCTGATTGGTTTACACCCGGGACACCAACAATGGTCCCGACAATTTCCTGCTTCTCAAGGACATCAAATAAGCGGTGAATAACCCTGATACCGTTTAGCTCGTCGCCGTGCACCGATGCCGTCAGCATAAGCTTTTTACCGGGCCGTGATCCTTTTAAAACCATAATCGGCACATATTCTGGCTGACCGGTTTTGGTCGTGCCCGCTAACAAATATCTATGGTGTCGACCAACTGGAAAGTCTTCCAGCGCTAGCTTCTCAATAACTGGAACACCCCCGTGGACTGGCACATTTTTCGCTGTCTCAGCAGCACCCTCAGCAGATACTGCAAACCAGAGAAAAAAGGCACTATAAACAATAAGGCGTAACACAGTAACTCTTTCCAGTACTTGATATTTATCCAGCATCTTATACTGTCACTCTACGGGATATGTTAGAATAATATATCCAGCATGTGGTAATTCTGTAAATGTATCACACACATATAGTTAAAACCAAGGCCACATGAGGAAGCCTAATGGGTGCACATTGCTGTAATGATGTTAAATTTGAAGGGATGGATCCTGCATACAAACGCGCCTTGATACTGGTGATAATCATTAATGCCGTAATGTTTTTGGTTGAAATGCCGATGGGTTTTGTGGGCGATTCTCAGGCCTTAAAGGCAGACGCGCTTGATTTTCTGGGGGATACTGCAACCTACGCCTTGTCTCTCGCCGTTATTGGCAAGAGCCATAGTTTGCGCGCTAAAGCTGCTATGATAAAAGGCATCAGCCTCCTCTTAATGGGGGGCTGGGTTTTGGCTTCTACACTCTACACTGTTTTTTACCTACATGCGCCCACAGCTTTTATTATGGGCTCAGTTGGGTTCGCGGCCTTATCTGCAAATATCATCAGCGTTCTGTTGCTGATGCGCTTCAAAGACGGTGATGCCAATGTAAGATCTGTCTGGATATGTAGCCGTAATGATGCCATTGGCAACATAATGGTGATGATTGCCGCCTCGGGTGTTTGGCTATCAGGTACAGGTTGGCCTGACATAGTTGTAGCAGGCCTTATGGCAAGCCTCTTTATTTCGGGGTCTCTCACTATCATAAAACAAGCACGCGGCGAACTGCTGGCACATCACGCACCAGCAGAATAACCTGTAAGAGAAAGAACACTGGTGAGCGAAAACCCTATAAGCATTTTAGTGAGCCGTCGTTTTTTACCGCTTTTTATTACTCAATTTTTTGGCGCCTTTAATGACAACCTTTTTCGGCAGGCCATTCTTATCCTGATTACGTTTGGCATGGCGGAAACATTCTCAACATCGGTTGGGGTTATGAACAACCTTGCTGTTGGCCTGTTCATTTTACCTTTTTTCCTTTTTTCGGCGCTTGCAGGTCAGCTGGCAGATAAATACGAAAAAACAGGTCAGATATTCTGGATCAAGGTTTGGGAAATTGGTCTGATGATAGCGGGTGCCATTGGTTTTTACCTCTCAAGTCTGCCGGTTCTTATTGTTGTCCTAACAGGGCTTGGGCTGCAATCCACCTTCTTTGGCCCTATTAAATATAGCATCCTGCCAGACCTCCTTGCTAAAAAGGATCTCTTGTTTGCCAATGCCATGATCGAGGCCGGTACATTTTTGGCCATTCTTCTTGGCACACTCGTTGGTGGCTTTGTCATGGCAACTGAGAACGGACATAGCGCTATCGCCGCTGTCACCATCAGTATTGCCGTACTGGGCACGCTCTCGGGCAGAATGGTGCCCAAAACCGGGCAAGCCGCGCCTGACATTAAAATTACAGCAAACATATTTGCCTCAACAAAAGCGCAAATGCAAAAAGCATGGGCCTGTAATATTAGCAGACGATCTATTATTGGTATAAGCTGGATCTGGATGTATGGATCGCTTTATATCAGCCAGATGCCCGTGATAATCAAATCTCACCTCGGCGGCGACGAATCTGTGGTGACCCTCTCTATGGCCTGTTTCGCACTTGGCATCGCTATTGGGTCATTCCTCTGCAACCGGCTCCTTAAAGGGCTTATATCATCACGCCTCGCAAGCCCAACATTCATTGTTATGCTCTGCCTTGGAGTTTTGCTTTATGTGCTCGTTCCCGCTGAAGCCTCAAACATTGGCGCCCTATCAGCGTTAGCTTTTATTCAATTACCCCTGAATGACTTGATTATGGCACTTCTGCTTACAACCGCGATTTGTGCCGGCATTGTGATTGTACCTCTCTATGCTGTTCTTCAAGATAAAACCGACAGGTCTGAAAGATCGCGGATCATAGCCGCAACCAACATCTGTAATAGTGGGTTTATGGCAGGCGGGGCTATTATTGCTGCCCTGCTTGTAAGCTTTGGTGCCAGCACATCTTTTATATTCCTGCTTATCGCAGTGGGCAATATCGCCATGATTACCATAACAAACCGCTTGTCCTCAGACCTAAAGACTGCCTCAAAACAGTAGGGCAGTGTTCTAGTATTTTGTATGGCTAATAAGCGGCGCTGTTGTCGCGACCCGCTCCATACCTGCAATAAGGGGGCGGCCCTTCATAATTGCCTGCTTTACAGATGCTATAAGCAATGAAGCTTTATGGCTGGTTTCACTATCCCATACCTCCGTAACCCAAATGATATCCTGATCGACAGCGTCAGCGGCCACAATATAGCTATAACAGCCAGGCAAGGCATCAGAACCTGCAACTAAAATGGCAATTAGCGCATCTCTTTGCCCACTGGTTGCGGTTATTTTTCCAATCAATCCATACATTTTTGTTGTCCTTTAGAAAATAATAGCCAAAGGTGATAAGAAGGAATTCAGACACAAACCACGTTGGGCAATACTCGTAATGGGAGAATATTGCAAGTATGTTACCTGGTTTTTAAACTAAGCGACATAAAAATGCCAATTTGATAAGTAACAGCTTGATAAATAAGAAATAGCTACATTTGAATCAAATACTTGAGTGCAAACCATAGCTCTGCCTATAGTGTCTTGGGTAGAGGGGAAACAAAGTGACAAGACTATTTGTTAAACGTCGAAAACCCGTTCTGGAAGCGTTGGGACAATTCTTGCTGTTATTGTCTTTTGTCGCCGCCATTATGTATGGTGGCAGTTGGTACCCTGCAAACATATCCCCTTTCATTCCGGTTCTTGTCAAAGCATGCGCAGTAGGTTTCCTCGCTCTTTTTGTGTTAATAAGCATGCAGTCTTTTAATCACTTCTTGCTGTTTTTAGCGCTTGTTGCGTCCGTTACCGGCGATGTTTTTTTATCGCTCTTTCATGAGCAGGCTTTTATGCATGGGCTACTTTCTTTTCTGGTGGCGCACGTCTTTTTTATCATTCTGTATCTGAAAAACCGCTTGCGTGTTGCAGATATAAGCATGATACGCATAAGAATAGCTGCCGTCTTGTGGGCACTTGCGGCTATTGCAGCATATTTTTTATATCCACACTTGGGCGACATGATGCTACCGGTTTATGTCTATTCTGCCGTCTTAACACTCATGGCTACGACAGCTATTTTCAGTAAATATCCCATACGCCTCGTGGCACTAGGAGCTATTTTATTTTTAGTATCCGACAGCTTGCTCGGTGCCCGTCAATTTATGTCATTACCTGACTATCTGGGGTATTTTGTATGGGGGACATACTATTTTGCCCAGCTGTTTATGACAGTTGGTGTAATGCTAACCGACGAGCGACGAACACATTTTGGCGGATATCGATTTGACTAAAGCCTACCTTCAGCCATAAAGAGGGTAGATTCTTCATTGAAAGTAACCAAGGCATGATTATCGTGGAACAAGATCATTCGGTATTGCAGAGAAAAGCTTCAACCCTTGTGGAAGCCCTGCCATACCTAAAAAAATACGCTGGTGAGATTTTTGTTGTTAAGTATGGTGGTCATGCAATGGGTGATGAGGCCCTTGCTCACCAGTTTGCAGAAGACATTACCCTGTTACAGCAAGTTGGCATTAACCCGGTTATCGTTCATGGTGGTGGCCCGCAAATTGGTGCCATGCTTAAACGCTTAAATATTGATTCTGAATTTATTGACGGGCTTCGTGTCACCTCTAAGGCAACGGTTGAAGTTGCGGAGATGGTGTTATGTGGCTCCATCAACAAATCCATTGTCGCAGACATTCAGGCGGCTGGTGGCCGGGCTATTGGCCTTTCCGGCAAAGATAGCGGCATGGTAAGCGCCCGCAAAGTTGAACGCACCAAAGCCGACCCGGATTCCAACATAGAACAGGTTATCGATTTAGGCTTTGTCGGCGAACCAGCCACTATCGATATAAAAATTATACAACAGTGCATCAAGTCTGGTGTTATTCCAGTTATTGCGCCTATTGCCCCCGGCATTGACGGCGGCACTTATAATATCAACGCCGATACAATGGCAGGGGCTATTGCGGGTGCCCTTCAGGCCCGTCGTTTTTTCCTGCTAACAGATGTGCCGGGTGTTATGAACAAAGACAAAGATCTGTTAACAGAGCTGGACGCAAATGAAATTGCCGCTCTTAAAGCAGATGGTACAATTTCAGGCGGCATGATCCCGAAGGTGGATACCTGCCTGATGGCGGCTGAAGAAGGCGTTAAAGGCGCAGTTATTCTTGATGGCCGTGTGACCCATGCCATTCTGCTGGAGATCTTCACCGAGCGCGGCGTAGGAACCCTGATCCGCGCCTAATTTCACATAAAACTACTCTTAAAGGCATGGCAATTGGTTTGCTACGCCTTTAAAATGCAAAGTTGTTATAATGTCCTTTTTACCAGTGCTTTATAGGCGAGCTAATACAGAAATATTATGAGGTCCCAAATTAACTTTGGTCCACAAAATAGCTGAGGTGCCATTCCAGTTCGTTATCACTGATCGGATATTTAGTGCCGTCTTTTGCACTCAGCAACTGTGCAGTCGGCACAAGGGCAAGCCGCGTTTGAATATCATAGGCCGTTCGCATTTTAAGGTTCGCTTTCCATGCAAGGGCCGTAACCGCTCGGCCACTTTTGGAATGAATAATCTGCCGCACTGTATCTGCGGTCAGGTCAGCCAGCACAGCAAGGCACTGTATTAAAAGCTCACGTCTGTTTTTATCAATCTGTTCCTTGATAAAAGCATCATCCAGCATCCCGCGCCTGAAATAATCCATCGCCGTCTGGGCGAGTTTGGCCTCTTCCTCATCGGCAACCTTCTCACCCTGCAAGCGCTCCCGCACTCGGTCTAAAAGTTCTTCTGCCTGATCTTCCTCAAGGTCTGCCTGGTCCATCATGGCATGAACAAGTGCAGAGGCCACAAAGCCTGCAATCCTTTTCATCGCCCTGATCGATAACTCTGGCCGTAAAGCGAGCGGTTTGTGAAGGCTTTCGACAGATTCGGCCTGTGTTATTATCTGGTCGAGTGTATCTTCCCGTATCTGGGCATTTTTATTTGTTAGTAGTGCCGCAATAGCAGGCACCTCAAGGCTGGCCGCAATATCATCAGAAACCTCAGCCGAAACCGCCTTTCTGCTAGCAATAGCAGCAAGAGCGCCGCTCGATACACCTGCAGCTATTATTTCGCGCAGATCATCATCGTTCAAAAGCGGGGAATATTCTAAAATTGGCCCACAAACAATGTCCTCAACATCACGGGCAAGTTTATCAATAATATGTTTTGGAACAGTCGCGGAGCTTTTAATCTCTTCTGCAATAATGGCCCTAATTTTAGGAAGTTGATCTTGTGCCAAGGCTTCCATAACGCTGATTGCTTTCTCGCGTAGGGCTTTCCGTTCATCTTCTGGCAGGCCCGGTACCAATCGCCCAATTTTACGAGCAAGTTCGGCGCGTACCTCGACATTATTATCATCCTTCAACAAGGCATCAGCCTGCGGCGGTGTGGAAGGGTTTTGAGCAATCGCTTTACGAACAGCATCTGATTTATCTTCAGCCAGAAAATAAAGTACCTCAGGCCTTGCATCGCGGCGCCCGGCCAGCTGTTCTTTCTGTTTTTCCGATCCTTTTTTAAGGATAAGTTGCTCGTCATCTTTGCTGAGCACCTCAGGAAGTGCCTTATTGCCCCCCATCATCGCTTTCAATTTTTCCAGCATCAAACCCTAATCCCCTGAAATACTGTTTGGCAAAGGCGCAAACGCAATATTATTCTTGCCTGCTTTCTTCACTTCGTAAAGGGCTTCATCAGCTCTTTTTGTCAGGTCTGTGAATTTTAAATCCACCCCCGGCATAGACTGGCATATGCCTATAGACGCAGCGAGCTGCAAATCAGCTTTTCCAAGTTTTTCCCGAATAGCAGGCATGGCCTCAAGAATAAGAGTTGCTTTCCTCTGCGCAATATCTGCATCTGCGCCTTCAAGCCAGACAACAAATTCGTCGCCTCCAAACCTGCCTGCCACATCACTAGACCGTATAATCTCCTCCAGCCGCTTCGCCACAAGCCTAATAGCTTCGTCCCCTGCGCTATGGCCCAATGTGTCGTTCACTTCTTTGAAATTATCAAGGTCAATGAACAAAAGGCAGCCACTGCTACCCATACGGGCATGGTGTGACAGTCGTCGTTCAACAACTTCAGCTAATGCCCTACGGTTTAAAATATCGGTTAACTCATCTTTGCCGGAAAGCCGGTATAGCCGCTCGATTAACTGCGCTTTGCCAAATGCGACAGCCAGA